>PXAS01000083.1 GCA_003565815.1 PVC group bacterium | reverse complement strand
TCATCCTTCAACCACGAAACACATGAAATTTCACGAAACCTTGAAAAACCCTACCACAACCCAAGCCTTTTCGTGTCCTTTCGTGCCTTTCGTGGTTCATCTTTCAACCACGAAACACACGAAATTTCACGAAAACTTGAAAACCCTACCCCAACCCAAGCCTTTTCGTGTCTTTTCGTGCTTTACGTGGTTCATCCTTCAACCACGAAACACACGAAATTTCACGAAACCTTGAAAAACCCTACCACAACCCAAGCCTTTTCGTGTCTTTTCGTGCCTTTCGTGGTTCATCTTTCAACCACGAAACACACGAAATTTCACGAAACCTTGAAAAGCCCTACCACAACCCAAGCCTTTTCGTGTCTTTTCGTGCCTTTCGTGGTTCATCCTTCAACCACGAAACACATGAAATTTCACGAAACCGAAAAAGTTGCATGAATGCGTCAGTTTGCATGTGGACCACAAAAATTGACGGTCACTGCAACGCCACCTCTTGAATCAACCCCGTGAACTCGGTTCCCCCGGGCGTCACGAATTCCACCCGCCGGAATCCCGGACGCTCCACGTCCCCCACTTTCACCTCATGTCCTTCCGGCAACTGCCCCACCACGCCGAAGGGCGGCTCAATGCTGAAAATCGGGGTTTGGCGTTTCAAGGTCACCTTGCCCCCGGCCCGGGCGAGAACTTGTTCGGGGGTGTTCATGCCCCAGATCCCCCGTTTTTCGCGTTTCGCTTCATTTTCCAAGGTGCGCAGCCGGGCCCAATGTCGTCGTTCCGACACATTGTCCGGCAAATCGTCCCCCACCCCGTGAATGCGCGCGAATCCGTTTTCCACCAATAATTCGCACAACCAACGGTCCTCCACCTTGATCATCGCAAAAATCCGCCGTTGCCGGCTGGCCCCCCGGGCGTCCCGATATTTGGTATAGACGTCAAAGGGCGCTTTCGCGAGCAGTTCCTTGGTGTATTCATCCGCCATTTTGCCGCCTTCGACAATTTGCGGCACCGTCACCCCGAAATAATCGGCCTGTTCCTGCAAGCGTTCCGGAAACCGGTCGTCGGTTTCCGGCGTATCCACGAAATACACCCGCAACAGATAGCGGCTCCGGTTGCGGCGGGCGTGAAAACTGTCCCCGTCATTGGCGGGATGATCCACCAAGGACACGTTGTCCAAATGCACCCAGTTGACCCGCTGGTGCTGGGCCAAAGCCTGCGGGGCCGGAAAAACGGCGGCAAACATCAGCCCCACGGCAAAAAAGATGGAAAATGTGCGGTTCATTTGAAAACGTGTCAGTGTCATAATAGTGGCCAAGGGGAAAACTGTCAAAAACGAAAAGGGGAGGAAATAGCTTGCGCAGCGTCCATCGTTTCTCAATGATTGAGACCATGAAAGCAAGTTCTGTCATTGAGATTGCCGAAGCGTTGGCGGAATCGGGCGTCCGCTATCTCATTGCGGGCGGTTACGCGGTGGTGGCCCATGGCTATGCACGCTTCACGGCCGACCTTGACCTGATCATCCAACTTGAATCGGAAAACATCCACAAAACGTTTGCAACGCTGAGCCGACATGGCTATCGTCCCTCGGTTCCCGTAACCGTTGAACAATTTTCCGACCCGGACATTCGTTCCCGATGGATTCGCGAAAAAGGAATGCAGGTATTGAATTTTTTCCACCCCCACCATCCCCAAGCCCGGGTGGACCTGTTTGTCACCGAACCCCTCCCCTTTGACATCGCCCTGTCCCGTGCATTTTGGCAATCCGTGGGTGTGGGAACCAAGCTGCCTTTCGTGGGTTTGGACGATTTGATTCACATGAAACGGGTCGCGGGACGGACAAAAGACTTGATGGACCTCGAATATCTAACAAAATATGGCCGTGAATCCTAAAGAGCACCTTGAAAATTCAGTCGAACCTGAAAGCCGGTGGACGTGGGAGGGCAACGAACGGGAACAGTTCCGGGCCTTCAAAGCCTTGCCGATCCTGGAAAAGCTCAAGGTGATCGAGGAAATGTGCGAGGTCGTGGAGCAACTTTCCCCACTCTCTCCCCGCTCCCCCCGCGACCCGGGAGAGTGAGTTACAGAGGCGGATGGACTTTTGAGGCATCTTCCTGTATTTCTCCAGGTATTAGTCTTCTGGAAGCCACATGGGATCATCCAAGTAAGATACCACCTCCAGGATTCGTTGGACCCTTCCTTCAGTTCCCCTTACAATGATGAAGTTCTCAGTGGACACAATGCTCATATTTTCATCCGGTTTGAGCGGAAAGATTTTTTGTAATTTATCGACAAGACGTTCGGCGCATTCATGTCGAACATTGATTATTTCTATGGTGCGACCACTTGTCTCCTGAGACTCATTGTTATTTGACGGTTGTTTTGTGAATTTTTCAGGAAGACTCTCAGGCCAATTCATTTCTGGATATGCTGGAGCAGGCTCGAGGGCTCCCCAATACAAGATGAGATTTTGAAGTCGGTCATGATCAGCCCAAGTGGCCGTGACGGCAATGGTGGCATTCACGGGGTTGGGTTCAGATTCAACATGCTCTTTGCTCAACTCGCTTGACAATACCCGCAACGCATACCCCACATCCTTGGAATGGATCGGGTATTCGATTCTCACCGGAGGCAAGGCCCGGTAAGCCTCCAAAGTTAAAATTTGTGCATGTCCCTCTCGATCATGGTAAACAAAATCCATTTCCAGAAGAATCGCCTCCATCACATCTTCTAAGAACATGTCATTGATATCCGCCGTCAAACGATGATCTTCTGTTTCTTCGGCAATCTCCGAGAAAACGACCCCTGACAATTTCGCCCATTCTTCGATCAAGGTGCTGAGTTTCAGATTTGTTGTTTGTATATTCCAAGTCCCATCCGGATTTTTAGAGGCATGAAAGGATTCCATATCGTGACGATCCACAGAACATCCGTTTAGAATCAAGGAACAAATGATCACCAAACAGCGTGTAAATATCGTTTTGTTCGGCATGACTGGCAAACTGTAGACATTGTTCGGTGAGAATTTCATGACGACAGTTTATCAAAAGACGATCAAATCGGCAATCCGCTTTCTCTCCTTCCTCCTTCTCTCCTTCTTTATCTCCCAATAACATACAACCAACGGGACTGGGCGCGGAGTCGGTCGTGTTCGGCGGCGATGCGTTCCAGGCGGGCACGGGTGAGGTCAAGTTCGGCGGTGGACACTTCGAGCTGGGTGGCGCGTCCGTTGGCTTGCGCTTCCCGGGCCAAGCGCAACGCTTCCCCGGCCTGTTCTTCGGTCACGTCCACACTTTCCAGGACGGCATCGGCCAGCTCCAATTCGCTCCAGGCGTCGCGCAGATCGGTTTCGATTTGCTGCCACAATTGATCCCGGCGCGATTCAATTTCCCTGAGAACGGCTTCGGCGCGGGTGATGCGGCTGTTTCGGGCGCCGCCGTCGTAGAGCGGCACGGAAAATTGCACCCCCAGCATCCAGGCTTCGCGCACCCCGTCGTCATCCGAAAACCGGTCGTTTTCAAATCCGGCGGTGGCGAAGGCGCTGAAATCGGGGCGGCGGGTGAAATCGGCCAATCGTCGCGCGGCTTCGGCGGCGAGCCGTTCTTCCTCCAAGGCCAAAAACTCGGGGCGGGTCAACTCCGCCGCCTCCCGGGCCGCCCGCAAATCCATGTCATCCAGTGCAAAGGTCGGCCAATCGTCGGAAAGTCGGATATCCTCCGGGCCTTTCCCTTCCGGGTAAGGCAGGCCAACGCCCGCCCGCAGGGCTTCCACCGCCAGTTTCCGGTCGCGTTCGGCGCGCAGGAGGGCGGTGCGTCCGTTTTCATAGGCCACCCGGGATTGTAGCACGGGCAGGCGGGTGATGAAACCGGCCTCTTGGCGGGACTGGTTTTCCATCCACTGCTTTTCCAACACCTCGACGGACAATTTTTGCACCCGCACGGCTTCGACGGCAAGTTTTGCGCGCAGGTAGCTTTCCCGCACCCGGAGCCGCAATTCGCGCCGCACGCGGTCCGCCCCCCATTCGGCGGCCCGGGCGTTGGCATCGATTTGGGCCAGGCGGGCATCCAACCGTCCAAAACTGGTCAAAGGCACGTCGAGCCGCAATCCGGCCCGCCAGCTTTCGTTGTCGCTGCCGCCAAAGTCCCCGTTCCCGCCGCCGGTATTCGGATTTCCATCATACGAGGCGTCGGCTTCGGCCTGCAAGCGCGGCAAGCCGGAAGCGCGCACTTCCCCGTACTCGCTTTCCAAAATGGCCACGTTGGCATCGGCCTGACGCAGCAGCGGACTGTGCAGCATCGCCAGGCGCTCCGCCTCCTCCAAATCGATATGAACCGGCAGGGTTTCGGCGGTCACCCACAACCCCAATCCGGCAAAGACACTCAGCATCAACCCCCTCATGCCGTCACCTCCTTTTCAGGCGAATCGTTTTCATTTGATTCTTTGGCATGTCCGTGTCCACGGGCACCAATTTGCGCGAACAGGGTGTAAATCACCGGAATCACCAACAGGGTGAGAATCGTGGAAGTCATCATTCCTCCCACGGCCACCACGCCCAGGGGACGGCGGCTTTCGGAGGCGTCCCCAAAGCCGATGGCGATGGGCAGGATGCCCATGATGGTGGCCATGCTGGTCATGAGAATGGGCCGCAACCGTTTGGCGCCCGCCTGCATCATCGCTTCCTTGGCGCTGAGCCCCTTGTCCATGAGTTGATTCGCGAATTCCACCAGCAGAATGGAATTTTTGGTCACCAATCCCACCAAAAGAATGAGTCCCACCTGGCTGAAGATATTGATGTTCATGGAGGGAATGCGGGGCACCATGCGTTGCAGGATGCGGGCAAACGTGGGCGGATCGGGGGCATAGGTTACCCAGCCGTACAGTTGTTCGCCCGCGTAATTCACCCAACTGAGTCCGTAAAGCAAGGCAAAGGCGCCCAAAAAGGCCAAGGGCAGGGAGAGCATGACCGTAAACGGGTGTACGAAACTCTCGAATTGGGCCGCCAGCACCATGTACACCACCACGATGGCGAGCAGGAAAAAGGCGTAAATGTCCCGGGAGGATTCCTGCAAATCGCGCACCTCGCCGGCCCAGTCATATTGAAAATCGTCCGGCAGATGCTCTTCGAGGATGGCCAGGGTCGCCTCCACGGCATTGCCGAGCGGAATCCCCGCCGGGGTGGCTTCAATGGTGAGGGACCGGCGGCGCTGATAGCGGTCGATTTGATTGGGCCCGGTGTTCAGTTCCAAAGAGACGACGCTGGAGAGCGGGATTTGTTCCCCGCCATTGGCCCGCACGTACAGATTTTCCAAGGCATCCGAGGACATGCGGTCCCGATCGCGCACCTGGGCGATCACTTCGTACCGCTTGCCATCCAGGGTGATGTTGCTCACCTCTTGTCCCCCGTAAAGCACTTGAAGGGTGCGACTGACCTCCGCCAAGGAGACACCGAGGGCGGCGGCCCGGTCCCGGTCAAAGGTCATCCGCACTTCCGGTTTGTTGAGTTCGACGCTGGGGCGGGCATTGGCCACGATCCCGGCTTCATTCAGATGTCCAATGATCTCGCCCCCCACTTCGCTCAGCCGTTCCAAATTCGGATGTTGCAAAACCAATTGAAACGGTTGGGCAATGGTGGTGTCCACCGCCTTGGGCAGGCTCAGAATGGCGAAGGCGCCCTCCACCTCCGTGAAAAACCGGGCCCGGGTTCCCGTGGGACCGGAAACGATATCGCGCACATGCCGCCGTTCGCCGTCCTGCAAGCGTATGAACACAAAAGCCTGGGTCGCGTTCCCCACCCCGTCGAAGGGAAGGGCCACGGCCGAAAAGAACTTCTCCACTTCGGGCGTTTCCAGCAGGATTTCCTCCATTTGCCGGACCATGCGGTCGGTATATTGCGGCGTGGAGCCCTGGGGCGTGATGGCGATGGCGACCATGCGGCCTTTGTCTTCGTCCGGCAGGAATTCCTGCTCCAAATTGCTGAAGAAATACCAGGAGAGCCCCAGGGATAGGAGCGCGATGATGATCATGCTTGGACGGTGCCGCAACGACCAGCCCAGCATTTTTTCATAGCGCCGGGCGATGCCGTCGAAGCGCCGTTCGAAAAATTGATAGGTTTTCCCATGATCTTCCGGTTTCACGTTGCGGAGGATGCGCGCCCCCACCATGGGCGCCAGGGTGAGGGCCACCAAACTGGACATGATCACCGCGAACGACAGAGCCACCGCGAATTCCAGCAACAGCCGTCCGGTAATGCCCCCGATAAACGCCAGGGGCAAAAACACGGAAATCAAAGAAAGGGTGGTGGTGATGACCGCAAAGGAAATTTCATCCATGGCCATGAAGGCCGCGTCCATGGGCTTTTGACCTTCCTCAATGTGACGGTAAATGTTTTCCAGCACCACGATCGCATCGTCCACCACCAGACCAATCGCCAGCACCAGTGCCAGCAGGGTGAAAATATTGATGCTGTAGCCCATGACATACATGCAACCGAACGTGGCCATGATCGAGAACGGAATCGAGAGAGCCGGAATCAGGGTCGAACGCAAACTGCGCAGGAAAATGAATATGGTCAGCACCACCAGACCGAAGGCAATGAGCAGGGTTTGCCAAACCTGCGTGACCGCGCTTTGAATGAAGATGGACTCGTCGTATGGAAAATCAAAAGAAATGCCTTCCGGCAGACCGGGGGCGATTTCGTCCATCATCGCTTTTACCCCCGAAGCCACCTCCAGGGTGTTCGCCCGGGATTGGCGCACCACCCCGAGCCCGACCGTCGGACGCCCGGTGAAACGCGCGATCACCCGCTCGTTTTCCACCCCCCACTCGGCGTCGCCCACATCCCGGAAATACACCACCGCATCGCCTTCCTGACGAATGACCAGTTGATCGAATTCCGCCGGTTCCGCAAGTTGCGCTTGGGTTTGTATGGTCAACTCCACGTCCAAACTTTCCAAACGTCCGCTGGGCAGTTCCACGTTTTGGCCGTCCAGCGCCGCCCGCACCTCCGTCATCGTCACCCCGCGCGCGGCCATGCGCACCGGATCCATGCGCAGGCGGATGGCCCGACGCTTTTCCCCGCCGATGATCACATTGCTCACCCCCGGCACGGTTTGCAACCGCTCCCGCACCTCGTCATCGGCTATGCGGCTGAGTTCCTCGGTGTCATAGCGGTCACTGAAAAACGAAATCCACATCACCGGACGGGCGTTGGCATCCTCTTTACTGACAATCGGATCCTCGGCATCCGAAGGCAACTGTCCCCGAATACGGGCCACTTGATCGCGCACGTCTTGGGCGGCGACATCGATGTCATACCCTTGGTTGAATTCAATGGTCACGCTGCCCACCTGCTCGCGGCTCACACTGCGCAGCGTGCGGATTTGGTCCACGCCGGAAATGGCGTCTTCCAAGCGTTCCGTGATTTCCGTTTCCACCACTTGGGCCGAGGCGCCGGGATAAATCACACGCACATTGACGATGGGCGGATCAATGTCGGGCAGTTCCCGCACCGGCAGACGCTGCAGGCCCAAAACGCCGAAGACCAACAGGGAGAGGTTCAACATGATCGTCGCCACCGGACGACGGATAAAGGGGGCGCTGAAGGAAGCCATGAATCAGGACTCCGCTTCGACTTCGGTTTCGGGAACGGCCTCCGGCGGATCCGAATCGGTGCCGTCATCATCCAATTCGTCTTCGGGGGGCGCCACCTCCTCGATATCCAGATCGAAGCGGGCGGAACGCTCCGTGAAATTGAGCAACATGCCGGGGCGGGCTTTCATCTGTCCCTCCACGACCACCACGTCCCCTTCGGAAAGTCCCTCGAGGATTTCCACCCGTCCGTCCATCCGCATCCCGGTGCGCACCACCCGTCGCTCCGCCCGCCCCTCCTCATTGCGTGCGAGCACCACGGATTCGCGTCCTTGTTGCATCACCGCCGTTTCCGGAACCACCAACGCTTCCGGACGTTCCTCCAAAACCAACCCCACCCGGGCAAACATGCCCGGACGCAAGCGACCATCGGAATTTTCCACCCGGGCCCGGACCGCAACCGTGCGCGTGGAGGCCCGGACTTCCGGAGAGAGGAAAATCACCTCTCCGGCAAAAATTTCGTCCCGAAACGCATCCGATTCCACGTTCACCGCCAAACCCGCCGACAAAGCGGATACAAAGCGCTCCGGCACTTCGAATCGGACTTCCAGCGGATCCATTTGCACGAGATGCAACAGAACTTCTCCCGGCTGCACCACTTGCCCCGCGCTCACCCGACGTTCTCCCAACCGACCCGCGAACGGCGCGTGGATGCGGGCGTCCTTCAATTCCTCTTCGAGCAGAAGCAAATTGGCTTGGGCCTGCGCAAATTCCGCTTGGGACACTTCCAGTTCCTGATCCGTGACCGTATTGCTTTCCCGCAGGCGCACGTTGCGTTGATAGGTCCGCTCCGCCAAATTCAAACGCGCCTCGATTTCCCGCTTGCGGGCCAACAGGCGGGCATCGTCAAACACCACCAGCAAATCGTCTTTTTCCACCCGGGCCCCTTGCTCGAGAGGCAACTCGAGGATTTCCGCGGCGATGCGGGAAACCACGTGAATTTCCTCCGGCGCCACAAAGCCCCCCACCAGGCGCACGGTTTCCTGAAGCGAAGTCGTAACCACCGGTGCGCCCACCACATTAACGGGAAAATCACCTTGGGGCCGCCCTCCTCCCCCGGCGGGCGGACGCCCGCAACCGACGGCAAACATGAAAAACGCAACTGGAAAAAACAATTTGAAAAAGGTCATGGTATAGGTTTCGTGAAAGGAAGAAATTCCTTACAAATCAAATCGAAAAACGCAATGCCTTTTCAAAACGGGAAAAAAACGGAGTGCGGACAGTCCTGTCCGCCGGATATGAAAAAAACGGAGCGCGGACACTCCTGTCCGCAGGATATGAAAACAACGGAGCGCGGACAGTCCTGTCCGCAGGATATGAAAACAACGGAGCGCGGACACTCCTGTCCGCCTGTCCTTCCTATCGCGAAGACAGAAGTTATCGGCAAGGGACTGCCGATCTACGAACATACTCCGTGAAAATCCGTGCCGATCCGTGGT
>PXAS01000002.1 GCA_003565815.1 PVC group bacterium | reverse complement strand
TGTCCCCACGCTTGATCGTTATACCGGCAAACCCACATCAACTCAGCGAAACGAGTACAACCACGATGCCCGGAATGCATCTACGGCGACACGACACACCAAGCGACCATGCCACACCTACGACGACGATCCCAACTGGCATGGCTCTCCTCGCCCTCACCCCCATTCCCAAGAAAAAACGCCTGCGAAGACGAAAAACACCCCAACAGCAAGCCCTTCGCAACTACAATTACGCACCCCTAAAACAAAAATACAATTTCCTCCAAAAACCAAAAATCACCAAGGAAGCTGAATCGAAAGGTGTAAGAGTCGGACTTCGAGTTGATACAGAATATGGTGAAAATGATGATTAAACGGTTTACTCTTTTTTTTCTTCGCCTTTACTTTTGTTTCTTTTTTTCATTGCTGATGTTAACTTCATGCACGAATTCCCCTGTATTAAGCAGAAAGGAAGATGATAGAGATTCGCATATTTCTTACTCAATTTCTGATATAAAACATCTTAATAATGAAGTTAATATTGAAATAGAAATTAACAAACAATCAGTTTTTTTCAGTAAAAATGATATAGTGATTAATCAATTCATTGATATTAAAAACTTCGAAGAAAGTAATGACATCTTTATTGACCTAACCGGTCAAGTTCATATGTGGAATGCTGATATAATGATGACGTCTTTTCTCTTTGTAGAAAAAAATGATCCCGACATTTTAAAAATAAATTATTATACTGTTCTGCATCACTCGATCCCTCTGCCAAACAAATTTGCAGGTGGTACAGTATACGAAAACGATACAAAAGATTTGGAGTTTCTTCAGGAATTTTTAATGAATTCACATTATTTTAACTTGGAATATTTTATTTATCAAAAAACTACTAATGAAATTTCTGGACCTTTTAGTTGTTACTGACCGCACTGATCCCGTACGCGATTCCCAAATTGACCTCGTTGAAAAGGGGTCGTGTAACGGCTCAGCCCTAACAAATTTTAATTGTTTGGAGTAAGCCCTTTTTATCGAACGTTACAGAACCATACATCCGGCAGACAAACTCCGGCCCGCCCGCAAGGCTGAGGCCCGAATCCCCCGAGCCTTCCCAGCGGTCCCATCTCCTGGCGGACTCGTCGCAAGCTCCTCGACCGTCCCGGCCCCGAGCGCCGCGCAGGTGTCACGCCAGACGCCTCGTCCCCCTCTGCCGCTTCGCGTCATTCACTTGAATCAAAATTGCGATAAAGTACGGGCCTACCACATGGATTCAGGCTTCAATCAAAATGCCGGGCAATTGCGTCAGGGATGTCAGTACGACATCGGGACGAATCTCACCCACGAGCGGGTCGCCCTCTCGGAGGCGAAGCGAACGGTCGTCGCCGGCAAACAGCGCGGTCCGCATGCCCGCCCCGGCGGCGGGGGCGATATCGTTGCGCATATCGTTCCCCACATACAGGCATTCGTTTGGGGCCATATCGGCCAGAGACGCCAAGAGAATTTCGTATAGACGCCGTGAGGGTTTGGCTTCCTGCAACCGCCAGGACCACACACAGTGTCCCGGGGAAACCCCCAGTTCGGAAAGGGTGTGGCCAGCCAACGCCGGGAAGAGACAAGGGGTGAACACCTGGGCGTTGCTGACAATCCCCAGCGTGAGTTCCCTGGCCTGCAATTGCTCCAGGGTATGGATTAGCCCCGGCATGGGCCAGACGGGGTTAATACGGCACTCCACGTCAATGGCCAATTGGGCGACATCCACTTGCATGCCCGTTTCGCGCCGCCATTGCTCCCAGATGTCGAGGATACGGATTTCAGGATATTCCGTGCCTTGGGCTTTCAAATCCCGATGCCGGGCTTCAATCAAAGCGTAAAATTCGGCGAGCGCCGGACCTGCCCAATCCTCGGGCATCTCCACCCCCTGCTCCTTGAGGGATTCGACCAGTGCTCCGGTTTTGGGATCGGCGGCACTCACCCCGATGTCACCGGAACCGCTCACGAAGCAGGTTCCGTAGACGTCGAAAATCACCGCGCGAATCCCGGAAAGTTCCGGCAATAGCGGGGCGCACCCCGTGGGACGGGGCGACATCGGCTTGGAAAGCAGGCGAATGCGTTGTTGAAAAAGGCTGTCCATGTTGGATGTTCCTGCACGGTTTCCCCTGGGAAAACAAGCACGGAATGAGGGGATTCACCTGTTTTTCCCCTGACAGTTTTCAATTGCCAGCATCAATTCTTCCCCGGAAAAAGGTTTGGGTAAAAAACAGACGCAACGGCCGGCTTCGCTCCTTTGAAAAATCTCGTCCGGGTTCATGCCACTGGTGGCAATGATGGGAAGGTCCGGCTTGATCCTGTGTAAGGCCGAGATGAGGGCTTGTCCATTCATGACCGGCATCATCATGTCCGTGATCACCAGATCAATGTCGCGTTGGGATTCGGCGAACAACGCAATCGCTTCCGCCCCGTCCACGGCCGTCAACACCCGGTAACCATGTTTTTCCAGGGTTTTCCGGGTCACCACCAACACCAGTTGCTCGTCATCCACCACCAAAACGCATTCTCCCCGCCCCGTCGGCTTCGCTCGGGTTCGGGGGACGGCAGAGAGATCGGAAGGCGGATCGGAAGGGGAGTCGGACTGAGTATCGGAGGAAGCTTTTTTCGAAAGTTCTGACCGTCCCGATTTTCGGTACGGAGGCAAATACACCCTGAATACCGTTCCATTTCCGGGCTCGCTGTACACGGTCATGAAGCCCCCGTGGCTCCGAACCACCCCCAACGAGGTGGACAGGCCCAGCCCCGTGCCTTTGCCAATGGGTTTGGTGGTGTAAAAAGGTTCGAAAACCCGGTCCTTGACCCGGGTTTCCATGCCATATCCGTCGTCGGCCACTTCCATCGCCACGTATTTTCCGGGGACGAGGTTTTTTTCCAGACTGGCATATTGCGCGTCAATCTCCGTTTCCCGAAGTGTCAAGGTCAAGGTTCCGCCGTCGGGCATGGCGTCGCGGGCGTTGACGCACAAATTCATCAAAACTTGGCTGAGTTGGGTGGGATCGCCTTCCACGGTGCGGACGCCGTCGCGAACGTCCAGGGTCAATCGAATGTTTTTGGGAAAGGTGGCCTTCAAAAATTTCATTTCATTCTTCAGCACTTTTTCCAGATCGACTTCCTGGCGGCGCCCCTCCACTCCTTTCGAAAACGACAACAGTTGTTTGACGATTTCCGCGCTGCGGCGGGAGCCTTCCGCGACTTGCAGGATGACCGGGTCCAATTCGGGATTATCGTTTAGTTGGTCCAGAAGCTCCGCCCCCACGATCACCGGCGTGAGCATATTATTCAAATGATGAGCCACCCCGCCCGCCAGGGTGCCAATGCTTTCCAGTCGTTGCGCGCGCAACATTTGTTGCTCCAGGGCCTTTCGTTCGGTCAAATCGACATCCATGAAAAACACTTCCGGCTCCGCATGGGCATGGCGAATCACGACCATGCTGGAAAACACATGGACAAAGCGGCCGTCTTTATGCTTCAACCGAAATTCGCCAGAGGCCGGAAGCCCATTGCCGGTTTCCAATTGCTTGAGGGTATCCAGCGTCTTGTTTCTCTGATCGGCGGGGGCCAACAAATCGGCGATATTTTTGCCCAGGGCTTCTTCGCGGATATACCCATACAACTTCTCCGAAGCGCCATTCCAGTATAGAATTTCGCCATTCATCGCACAGCCCTGCACAGCCACGTTGGCCACGTCCTGGAACAACAGTCGGAAGCGGGCTTCGCTCGCCTGCAAGGCCATGCGGTCGTAACGCCGGGTGAAATAGGCGCCCAACGAACTTCCGATCGAGTCCAACAACTCCCGTTCCTCCCGCAGAAATGACTCCGGACCCGGGGAGTCCTGCCCCCGGTACATCACCTCGATTTCCCCGATTTTCCCGCAATCGCTGGAGAAGGACGCTTTGATTCGAGGGCCTTCGTTTTCAAAACCGTCCGTGGTCACCTCCAATCCATCGTAGACAATGCGCGCGGCGGCATATTCGCACAATCGCATTCCCCGGATCAACTCCGCCGCCACCCGCTCCAACAGTTCCCGCTCGGATCCCTCATCTTCCCGCAACCATCGGGTGATGCGATACAAGGTCCGTTGCTCCTTCACCCGTTCCCGTAAATTTTCGTTGATATTTTCCCGTTCAAATTCCGCCAGTTTCCGCGCCGTCATATCGACGTGCATGATCACCGCCCCGGTATGTTCGCCGAATTCAACCGGTGAAACGACCAAACGAAACCAACGTTTTTCCTTGGTGGTATGGCAGGGATATTCCATGGTAAATTCAGGAGTTTCCCCGTTCAAAACCTTGCGGATGCCGTCGGCAACCATGCCCGCTTCTTTCGAGCCCTGTTCGCCCGCGCGCTCACAAACATGCAAATAATTTTCGCCCACGCCATGGTTTTCATCTTGGAAACCGTTTTCACTGCCATAGCGGCGCCAGGCTCGATTCACTTCCAGAACCACACCGGTGTTGTCCAGAAACGCCATGTGAGCGGGCATGGCGTCCAGAAGCGCGACCTGAACTTCGGCCACTTCACGATAATTTAGTTTGGATTCCGAAGGGGAGCCGCCTCTTGAAGTCGAAGCGTCACCGTCAGCGGAACCACGGGGATCGCCGCGCTCGAATCGCTTGATGGAGGAAAACCATTTCACGGTGAAACCCCTTCCCCGCCGTGAAGGGCTGCATTGAGTTTCAGGAGAATGGCTTCAGCCGTATACGGTTTGTGTAGGAAATGTTTCACGCCCGCATTCACCGCTTTGGCCACGTTGCCATTGGCATCCAGGCCGCTGGAGGCGATTACGGGCAAATTCGGGTTCAAACGCAGCAGGGCCGCGATCAACGCGTGCCCGTCCATTACCGGCATCATCATATCCGTGATCACGGCTTTGATTTTCTCCCGATTCAGTGCGTACAGGCTGATGGCATGGGCGCCATCTTCCGCCACGAGCACCCGATAGCCGAAGGCTTCCAAGGTTTGACACGTAATGGTCAAAATCGAAATTTCATCATCCACCACTAGAATGTGCTCCCCATGACCGCGGGGCATGCGCTCCCCCTCCGAATTCGGGATCAGGGCTTCGCGTTCTTCTTTCCCCAGCCGGGCCGGCAAATACACCTTGAACACACTGCCTCGCCCCGGTTCACTGTAGACATTGACAAAGCCTCCGTGACTGCGCACGATGCCCATCGTCGTCGAAAGACCCAAACCCGTCCCGTTTCCAAGTTTTTTGGTCGTGAAAAAAGGCTCGAAAACCTGCGCGAGCACTTCTTTCGCCATGCCGATTCCCTCGTCGGCGATCTCGATGGAGACATACGGTCCGGTCACGGCATTCCGATCCATAACCGTGTATTGTTCATCCAACTCGACATTATGGGCGGAAAACGTCAAACAACCGCCATTCGGCATCGCGTCTCTGGCATTCGTACATAAATTCAGCAAAACTTGACACAATTGCGTGGGATCGCCAAGGACCGGCCAAAGGGGTTCTGGAATGCGGCGCTGAAACCGAATCTGCTTCGGAAAAGTCTTCACAATCGCCTCCATCTCATCCGCCAAGCGCTCGACCCGCATCAATACCTGGGCCCCTTCCACGCCGCGGGCAAAGGACAGGACCTGTTTCACCAAGTCCGTTCCCCGGCGCGCGCTTAGGCCGATGTTCTCCAAAATCTGGACGACCCACGGATCGGGATTCGTTTCCCGGATAAGATCCACGCCCATGAGAATCGGAGAAAGCAAATTGTTGAGATCGTGGGCAATGCCCCCGGCCAAGGTGCCGATGCTTTCCATGCGCTGCGCCCGCAATAGCTGCCGTTCCAGATGCTTGCGCTCGGTATGATCCGTATGAATCGCCATGACGGACTCGGGTTGCCCGGCCTCGTCCCGGATCAGGGTCCAACGCGCCTCCACCAAGAGTACTTCACCTGCCCGGTTTTTTTGCTCCAATTCCCCCGTCCATTCTCCGGCGGCCAACGTCGACTGACACGCCTTCAAAAATTGCTCGGGATTCAAGTATAGGGATGCTTCGATGGGATGACCGAGGACTTCTTCTTGCCGCCATCCGTACAATCGTTCGGCGCTTCGATTCCAATAGAGAATCTGATTGCTCAGGTCGCGCACCAAAATCGCGTCCCGGGCTTCGTCCAACAACCTGGCTTGCTCATAAAGCTTCGCTTCGTTTCTTTTGGTTTCATCGATATCCAGCGCCACCCCATACCACATGCAGATGCGCCCGTCGGGTTCACGCGTCGGCGCCGCCCTCACCCGATACCAACGGTATCGATTCTCCGCTTGACAAAAAATGCGGTATTCGATGTCATAATCCGCCTCATGTTTTACGCAAGTCTCCCATTCCTTCAGGCAAGCTGACAAATCCTCGGGAAGCAAACAGGACTGCCACCTCGTCGCCGGATCGGACTTCGGTGAGATCCCCGTCAATTCAAACAAGCGTCCATTCGCATAATCAACCACGCCTTCCGGCGTGGCCGTCCACACAATGAACGGCATCGATTCCGCTTGTTGCCGCAAACGCCATTCCAAGCGTTTCCGTTCCTCATTGCCCGTTTGACCGGGCGATTTTTCATGATACTGATGATTCATATATGTGCCGCAAATGATTCTACCACCCCGAAGGGTTCAAACTCAAGCTTAGAATTTTTTTCAAGCGTACCGTTGTTTTTTGGCTGGATAATCTTGCCATCCCAGGTGAAGTGTTTAAGAATATATCAAGAGATATGGATTTCAGAGTACATCATGTTTGCACATCAACGACATCTTGAGATTTCCCGCACCCTGGAGCGCCAGGGCGGGGTAAAAGTATCGGCATTGGCCCGCCGCTTTGAGGTGGCGGAAGAGACCATTCGACGGGACCTGATGAAAATGGAAGCGGACAATCTGCTGGTCAGGACCCACGGCGGCGCCCTGCCCGTGGAAACGCCGCAATCCTCACCCCCGTATCATCTGCGGGAAATTTCCGAGGTCGAAGCCAAAAAGGCGATTGCCCGTTGCGCCTTGGAGGAAATCGAAGAGGAAGACACGCTTTTCTTGGACGGAAGCACCACCGCTTACCAGTTGGCACGCATTTTCCCGGACCTGCGGTGTACGGTGATTACCCACTCCGAACCCATCTTTTCCGAATTGTGCCGGCGCACCAACGTGGAACTGATTTCCACAGGGGGATTGTATGACCGCCGTTCGGCATCCTTCGTGGGACCGCTGGCCGAACAATTGATCTCCACCTGCCAAATCAACAAAGCCTTCATCGGCTGCAAGGGCATCGACTTCAAGCGGGGCTTCAGTGACGCCTCCGTTCGCCACATGAACCTGAAACGTTCGGTGATCGATTGGGCGGAAACCGTCTATATCCTCGCCGATCACAGCAAAATGGAACAACGCTCCCGTTATTTTTTCGCGGCCTTGAACAACGTGGCCAAAGTCATCACGGACCCTCAAACCACCCCTGCGCACCGGAATGCCCTGCAACGTGCGGGCGTGCATTTGATGGTCTCCAAACACACGCCGGGGTACCGTCATGCAAAGTAAACGTCCCGTGGCGGAAATCCGGGAATAAACCTTGGTCCGCGTGGTGTACACCTCCACCACCGGTGAACCCAAGGCGTATGTGGACGGGTAAGAAGTCGAACGCCCCGGCAGGACCGGCGATTTCACCTATCAGCCAAGAAAAAATCGCGATGATATTTTATTGTCATAATATATTATATTGCCTAAAAATGTCCATCACTTTTCCCAAACTCAGAATTTATCCAAGAAATGAGCGCCATGACCGCACCCAATCAGATTGCCAGCCCCTACGAACGTCCCAGTATATTGGCGTCTTTTTCGCTATCCGAATCATATCCACGCGAAATCTTCAAGGGCATGATGAAGTTTACCCATGAAAACCAACGGTTTGCCATACGGTTCCACGATCAGGAGCGGCACAGCCTCGGGGACCTCATCGACTATTGCAAAAGCAAAGCCGCCATTGGAATCATTGTCTACGGTTCCAATTTGTCCGTCTTGAAAACGGTTCGTGAAATCGGCCTCCCCTACGTAAACGTCTCCAACAGCCCCCCCGTCTACGACATGCCCACGGTGTTGGTCGACAATGAGGAAGTCGGCTGGACCGCCGCCTCGCACATGTTGCGAAAGGGGTATCATGCCCAAGTGTATATCGATTTGAAAAACGAGGAATTTTCCGCCAAACGAATGCTCGGGTGGCGAAACCGTTTGAAGGAGGCCGGCATCTTGGGCAAGGAGATCGCCTTCGAAAGCTTTCAGAGTACCATGGAAATTCTGGAGGGTCTGCCCAAGCCTTTGGCCATCACCGCCGCAACCGACCACTTGGCCCGCAGTGTTTTGGACCGATGTCTGAACGTGGGGTGGGCGGTGCCCAGCGAAATCGCCGTTCTCGGATGCGGAAACAATGAATTGGTGTGCGACGGCGGCCTGGTCACATTAAGCTCCGTCCCGTTGCAAGGCGTTACCGTGGGGGCGACCGCCACGCGGCTTTTGCTGGATATTCTGGACGGAAAGTCTCCGCCGAGGGAGCCGGTGTTGATCGATCCGGGCGAAGTGGTGGAAAGAGAATCCACGGATCTCATCGGTCAGGCAGAACCCACGATCGCCCATGCCATTCGATTCATTCGCACGCACGCCTGCATGGGCATCCAAATTGAAGATGTCCTGAAGGTCACCAACTTGAGTCGGGCCACCCTGGACCGCCAAGTCAAAAAAGTTTTGGGACATTCGCCCCATGCGGAAATCAAAAAGCTACAAATTGAACGCGCCCGTCATCTATTGGCCAACACCCATTCCACCCTCGCGGAAATCTCCATGCAGTGCGGATACAAGGAACCCAATTATTTCATGCGGGTTTTCAGAGAGGAAGTGGGCCTGACCCCCACCGAATTCCGGCGGGATATCGTGGCAAAATCGGCGGACACCCAATAAACGCCTCCCGGCAAGCCCCCTTAGAGTCTACCGAAAAAAGATGATACAAAAAAGCGTGTATCTTGAAGTCCGGTTTATCGTAAGCACTTGGCCGGTAGAAAATAGAGGGCTGAAAAAGGCTGTCTGAAACGGCTTTTGTTC
>PXAS01000172.1 GCA_003565815.1 PVC group bacterium | reverse complement strand
TCGGATGAAGCCATCGCCATGGAGCGCGGCATTATCATTGAAGAATGGCGCGGACGCCGCGGCGGCGCCCAGCGAATCCGCGATTTAAAGTATCCGCTCATTTTCCATGGCAGCCGTTACGCGGAACGTCTGCCCATCGGTGATATCGATGTGCTCCGGGATTTTGATTTCGACCGCTTGCGGGATTTTTACCGCGACTGGTATCGCCCCGACACCATGTCGGTGGTGGCGGTGGGGGAATTGGACATCGAGGAGACCCGCGCCCGCATTGAGAAGAACTTCAGTGATCTGACCATGCCCGAGGATCCGCCCGAGCGTCCGACCTTTCCGATGGTCCCGCATGAGGAGACCCTCGTTGGTGTCTTTCACGACCCCGAACTCACTTCCTCCTCCATCGCGCTGTTTTGGAAAATGCCGCCCGAGCCCGTTTTGAACGAAACGGAGTACCGCACCCACATTCTGCGCGGTTTGGTGACGGACATGCTGAACCAACGCTTGTCGGAGATCAGCCAACGCGCCGACGCGCCATTTTTGCGGGCCGGGGTGTACCGGGGCGGCTACACGCGGGCCATGGACGTTTATTTGTTGCACGCGTCCGTGGATGATGTGGCCGGGGCGCACGAGCGGGCCATGCGGGCTCTGCTGGAAGAGTCCGAACGCGCCCGGGTGCATGGATTCACCGCGCTGGAGGTGGACCGGGCCGCCCGCCGGCGTTTGCGGGGCATCGAGCGTCTCTACAACGAACGGGAAAACACCGAACATACCGATTATGTGGACGAAATGGTGCGCCATGCCCTCGAAGGCACTTTCGTGCCCGGCATCGAACGTGAATTGGAAATCCACCGCGAAGTGCTCGCGGAATTGGATCCCGAAAAACTGCAATCCAAGTTGGCCTCTTGGATCGGCCCCGAAAACCGGGTGGCGCTGGCGGATGGACCTTCCCGCAACGGGGTCCACAATTTGCCTTCGGAAGAGACCTTGTTGGCCGTTTACGATCAGGTGGCGGACATGGACCTCATGCCCTACACGGACGGACTGGGCGATGTGCCCCTGGTGTCGGAACCGCCCGAAGGCGGCGCCGTGGTTGCCAAAGAATCCATCGACGAACTCGGGATTGAAATCTGGACCTTGTCCAACGGGGTTCGCGTGCTGCTCAAGCCCACCGATTTCAAACAGGACCAAGTCTTGATGAGCGCCTGGAGTCCACGCGGCACGAACAAGCTTGATGTGGATCGCCTGCCCCATGCCCGGGCGGCGGACAGCGCGGTCATCACCGGGGGATTGGCGGATTTCTCCGCCGTGGACCTGCGAAATTTGCTTTCCGGTACGATCGCGAGCGTCGCGCCTTCCATCGGCGGGGAGCAGACGAGCCTGAACGGCGGGAGTTCCGCGGAGGATCTGGAGACGCTTCTCGAGTTGGTGTACCTGCATTTCACCCGGCCCCGCGCGGACGCGGATGCGTTTGAAGCCTACCGGCGCCGCAGCATGGAATCGGTCCGCAACCGCCTCGCGAATCCCCGGGAAGTCTTCGGCGATCTCATCAACCGCACCATGACCTACAATCATCCCCGCCTGCAGCCCCGCACCCCGGAAATGGTTGGGGAGATGGATTTGGAAACGGCTCTGGAGATTTATCGGGACCGCTTTGCCCATGCCGCCGATTTCACGTTTCTGTTTGTCGGCGCCTTTGCCCCGGAAGAGATGGAACCGCTGGTCAGCCGGTGGTTGGGCGGGCTGCCGGTTTCGGGGGATTCCGAGTCGCGTGTGTCCGTGGATGTGGAAGTGCCCCGCCACGAAATGCGCCGCGTGGTGCGGCAGGGGCTGGAACCCATCAGCCAGGTGCGCATGATTTGGACCTCGGACGACTTCGAATACAATTACGCCTCCCGTCATGCCGTTCAGTCCATGATGGGGGTCCTGCGGATTCGCATGCGGGAAGTTTTGCGGGAAGAAATGAGCGGGACCTACCATGTGAGTGTATGGCCATCCCTGCAGGCCTATCCACGTCCGCAGGTGCAGTTGGTCATTCAGTTCGGATGCGATCCCGACGAAGTGGAAACCCTGATTCAGGGCGTTCACGACGAATTGGCCCGCTTTACCTCCGAGCCTTTGGCCGAGAGTTACATCCACACGGTGCGGGAAACCCAACGCCGAAGCCGAGAGGTGGACCTGACCCGCAACGAATTTTGGAACAGCGTCCTGCCCTTTTACCTTTGGCATGACGAGGACCCGCGCGTGATTCTGGACTTCGAGGATTACGTCAGCGCCATCACCCCCGAAAGCATCCTCGAAACCGCAAAGAGATATTTCCTGGTGCCCGACCGGGCCGAGTTCATCCTCATGCCCGCGCCCGGCGTGGAAGAGGAAGAGGGGAATGGGGAAGGGGAGATGTAGAGAAGGGGAGAAATGAAGCCGTGAAGCTGTCTGGATACCAACGGCACCACACGCATCTTCTCCCCGCATTTCCTCCAATTTTTCCCCATCCATTCAATCCCCGCTTGCCTTTGATTTGATTTTGGGTACGGGGAGGGCATGGCAACAACGCGTAAATTTCAGGTGGGTTTTTTCAGCAAAAAAAGCATGGGCTTGGTGCTCGGTTTGGGCGCTTTGTTGGTCATGCCGTTTCTTTCGTTGCCCGATCTTTCGCCCGCCGGACATGTGGCCCTGGGAATTTTCGTCATGGCTTCCGTCTTTTGGATTCTGGAACCCATTCCCATTTATGCCACCAGCATGGGGGTCATTCTGGCCCAAGTGCTGTTGCTGTCCGATCAAAATCTCATCAAACCCTGGTGGGACGCCCAATACGAGGGGGGATATCAGCCCCCCGCCTACACGGATTTCTACAATACGCTCGCGAATCCGATCATCATCCTGTTTCTAGGCGGGTTTTCCCTGGCGGCCGCCGCCGAAAAATATGCCTTGGACCGCAATCTCACCCGGATCATGCTCAAACCTTTCGGACAGCGTCCCGCCAACGTCGCCCTCGGCGTGATGATGGTCACCGGGGTGCTGTCCGCGTTCATGAGCAATACCGCGACCACGGCAATGATGATGACCGTGGCCATCCCCATCGTCGCCCGGGTGCCGGTGGACGATCCTTTTCGGCGGCTGGTGGCCTTGTCGATTCCCGTGGGCGCCAACATTGGCGGCATCGCCACCCCCATTGGCACCCCGCCCAATGCCGTGGCCCTCGCGGCGCTGGCGCGTCAGGGCACCCTCGTGCCTTTCAGCACCTGGATGTTGCTGGCGACGCCGTTGGTTGTGGTGACCCTGTTGCTGTCCTGGTGGGGCATGTGTCGGATGTTCCCTCCGGGAATTCGAACCTTTACGTTGACCATTGACAGCAAATTCCAACGGTCCTCCAAGGCGATTTGCTGTTATCTGATTTTCGCCCTGACCGTGGGCCTGTGGGTGACCGAAAAGCTTCACGGCATTCCCTCTGGCGTGGTGGCCTTCATTCCCGTGGTTTTATTGCCCGCGCTGGGGGTTCTGGACAAGAAGGAGATCCGCGGCTTTTCCTGGGAAGTGCTTTGGTTGGTGGCGGGCGGGATTTCCCTGGGCTTGAGTTTGAGGCAAACCGGATTGGCGGAATGGATGATCTCCCGGGTTTCGTGGGAGAATTTCAGCACCACCGGACTGGTGGTCCTTTTCGGATTGGTGGGCTTTGCGGTGGCCAACTTGGTCTCCCACACGGTCAGCGCCACCATTCTCGTGCCCATCGCCATTGCCCTGGTGCTGCCGCAGGCCGGGGGCGATACCGCTGCCTTGATCATCCCCATCGCGATCATTGGCATTATCGTGAGCTATTCCATGATCCTGCCCATTTCCACCCCGCCGAATGCCATCGCCCTGTCCACCGGTCTGATCGAAACCCGTGATCTGGCCAAAGCCGGCTGGCTGGTGGGCATTTTGGGTTTTGTGTTTACGGTTCTCTTCGGATTGTTGCTTTGGCCGTTGCTGTTGTAAGTGGTTTTTCATTTCATTGAACAGGAGACAAGCATGTCGGAAAAAATTCATATTCTTTGCGTGGAGGACGAGCCCGATGTCCTGGACGTGATCGTGCGGGAGCTGTCCGTCCTCGAAGACGTGTTTCCCGTTGAATCCGCCGCCTCCAGCGACGAAGCCCGGGAGGTGCTTGCGGACATCGAAGCCGAGGGCGGCAGCGTGGGGGTGATTTTCTGCGATCATATCATGCCCGGCGAAAACGGGGTGGAGTTTCTGGTCAGCCTCCGAAAAACCGAACAATATCGCGACACCCGCAAAGTCCTGCTCACCGGTCAGGCGGGCCTCGACGCCACTGTAAAAGCCGTGAATGAAGCCGGACTGGCCCATTACATTGCCAAACCTTGGGACGCAGACGAGCTGGTGTTGGTGGCCCGCGAGCAGTTGAGCCGCTATGTGGCGGCCCGCAAGTTGAATCCCCTGCCGTATCTCAAGCATCTGGTCATGGATCTCGTGGGCGATACGTTGCGGGATTCTTTGAAATCGGATCGATGAACCCGGGTTGATTCCATGGCCGAATCCCTGTCCACCCTTTCCACGCACGAAGCCCTGACGCGGCTGGTGGCCCGCGCACACGCCATGGGACGGGAACCGGAAGAGATCCCGGAGGGGGAAACGCTTCTGCGGGAGGGCCAGTCCAACGACGCCTTGTTCATCCTCCTGGAGGGCACCGCCCGCATGGTGAAGCGGGGGGCGGACGGAGGATTGATTCCGGTGGATTTGCTGGGGCCGGGCTCGATTTTGGGGATTCTCTCCTTTTGGACCGGGCGGCCCACTTTTTCGGATTCCGTGGCCGTCAACCGTTTGCGGATTTTGCGCTTGGATCAGCGTGACTTTGAACGGGGCGTCGCCGATGATCCGGAGTTTGCCCGCCTGACCCAACAACTGTTGGTCGCGAATTTGAGTGACCGCTACCGAAGGGTGGTGGGGCTCAACCTCAAGGTCGCCGGACTGACCCGGGACCTGGAGGCGGAGCGCAATGCCCTGCGGGAGGCGGTGTCGGACCTGAAACAAACGCGAAACAAGCTGGTACACCAGGAAAAACTGGCCACCATGGGGCAACTTCTGGCGGGAATCGCCCACGAAATCAACAATCCTTCCAGCGCGTTGATGAAGAACGTGGAGATGTTGATCCAGGAAATGCCGGATGTGTTCGAACCCGGTTCCCGCAAGCGGTATTTGCTGGAGGAGGGCTTGTCCGCCCATTATGCGACCCCGTCGGAAACCCGGCAACGCATGGCCGAAATCCAGGAAAAACATCCGGAAATTTCACGGGCCCAATGTCGGAGATTGGCCCGCTTGCCGTCGGCGACGCTGGCCCGTCTTTCGCAAGATCTTGGAGGGACCCGCGCGGAGGAATTGGCATCGGATTTGCGGGTCTTTGAAATCGGATCGGCTCTGCACAGCATTCAAGTGGCCGAGGAACGGATCACCCGTCTGGTGAAAAGCTTGAAAAGCTACAGTCGACAAGACGACGGCGAAGTCCGCAGCGTCCGCATCGAGGAGTGCATTCGGGATACCCTGACCGTGCTCAACCATCGGTTGAAGCAGTACGACCTGGAACTGGACCTGCCGTCGAACCTGCCCGAAGTGAATTGCCGTCCCGGTGAAATCAACCAAATCCTGACCAATCTTTTGACCAATGCCTGCGAGGCCACGCCCCCCGGCAAAAAAATCTCCATCTCCGCGGGCGCCGGGGAGGGGATGCTCTGGATTCAAGTTTGGGATGAAGGGCACGGAATTCCCGAAGCGCTGTTGGACAAGATTTTCGAACCGAACACCACCACCAAAAGCGGAGGGGGCGACTACGGGTTGGGGTTGGGCTTGGCGATTTCCAGGGATATCGCGGTGAAACACCAGGGAAGCCTGACGGCGGGGAACCGCGTCGAAGGCGGGGCGTGGTTCCGGGTTTCCTTGCCGCTCGAAGCCCGGTGACGCTCAATCCCCCAGGGCAATGCGTTGGCGGTCGAAGCTTCTGAGGCCGGTTCCCTCAAACCGACTTTGCGCCCAGGCAATGTCATAGGGGACGCGTCGGTGGAGAACGGTTTGCTTGCGCGGATCGAAAATGCAATACGCGGCCCGTGAATCCCCGTCCCGGGGTTGGCCCACGCTGCCCACATTGATGCAATACCGGGCTTTGGGGTTGAGCTTGTTGGGCAGATTTCCGGGTTCCACGCCATATACAGCCTGGCCGGATTGCTCCCAGATCATGGGAACGTGGGTGTGGCCGTGAAAACTCACGCGGACCGGCTGTTCCCGCAGGCAATCTTCCGCATCTTCCGTTTCCATGATGTAATGAAAAATCGGAGGCTCGCAAAACGAGGAGTGGACGATGGCAAATTCTTCCAGGTTCATGCCCAGGGGCAGGGCGCTGATCCATTCCCGTTCCTCTTCCTTCAGTTGCCCCAGGGCCCTGCGCAGGGCCGGGGTCAGCTCAGGTCCCATGTCCGGGGCCATCTCCGAATGCAACATTAGCATCATGAGTTCGTGGTTGCCGAGTACGGTGTGCTCACAATGTTCCCGAACGCGGCGAACGCAGGCCCCGGGTTCCGGCCCATACCCCACAATGTCCCCCAGACAAAGGATCGAGGAGATATTCTGTTCTTCGAGATCCTCCAACACCGCCTCCAGGGCAACCAAATTCCCGTGGATGTCGCTGATCAAGGCGATGCGGCAGACGTTGTCGGGCGGATCTTCGGTTTGGGTCAGTGGTGTGGGTTGTGCAGACATGGTGATTGGAAAGAGATGTCTCTTGTCAGCGGTGTCGTTTGGCAAATTCCTTGGCCAATTCCAGATAGGCCGCGGCGCCGGTGGACACCGGGGCGTATCCGAAGACACTCATGCCATGGCTGGGAGCTTCGCTCAAGCGCACATTCCGGGGAATGACGGTTTGATAGACCCCGTCCTGAAAATGGTTGCGGACCTCGTCCACCACATCCTTGGAAAGATTGGTGCGGGTATCGAACATCGTGAACAGAATACCGTCCAGGCGCAGCTCCGGGTTGGTGCTTTCCTGGATTTTGATGACCATGTCCGTGATCACGCTCAAGCCCTCGAGGGCATAATATTCGCATTGGAGGGGGACGAGCAGGCTGTCGGCCGCCGTGAGGGCGTTCAGGGTGATCAGTCCGAGGGAAGGGGGGCAGTCGAGAATCACATGGTGGTATTTCCCGCTTTCCACCACCGGTTCCAGGGCTTGCCGCAGGCGGAAGAGATAGTCGTCCATGCGGGCGATTTCGATTTCCGCCCCCGCCAAATCGAGTTCGGAGGCGGCGACGAATAATTTTTTACGGTCCGTGGCCTGGATGATGTCCTCAAAGCCGCATTCGCCCAGCAGCACCGGATAGATGCTTTTTTCGCCGCGTTTGTCCAGCCCGAGTCCGGAAGTGGCGTTTGCCTGCGGGTCCAAATCGACCAGCAACACCGATTTGCCCATGGCGGCCAAGGCGGCGGCAAGATTAATGGAGGTGGTGGTTTTCCCGACCCCTCCCTTCTGGTTGGCAACGGCACTGACGATGGTTTTTTTCATGGAGACGCTTCATATCCCGCGCAACGTGTATTGCAAGCGAGAAGCGGGGGCACCCTCCGGGGGTAGTCTTCAAACAAAGCGGTCGCGGTGAGCCCAAAGCCCCAATGCCGGGTTGGAAATGTAGTAAAACCGTTCTCCGTTGCGGTCGTTCCAACCGTCTTTCAACGCTTGAATGGGATATTTGGCGGACTGCGCCTCCAAATCGCCGTAGGCGTATCCCACCCCCTCGATTTCCGCGCGGGTGAGTTTTCCGGGGCAGTACGTGACCGTGAAACGACCTTCCGAAGAGCCGTGGATCAAGTGGGCGGCGGCGGACAGGTTGTTGCGCAGATCCTCGTTTTCATCGACCGCTTTCATCACTTCCGGGGTCGTCCGGTAGCCGTATTTTCGGATGAGCCGGTCGATTTCCTTGTCCTCCCCGAAGGTGCCCACTTCGGGCGCCAGCACCACCAGTTCCCCGCCGTCGGCAATGGCCATGCGGGTGCGGTAAATGGATTTGTTGCCCAGCCAGGTGCTGTGGAATTCCTCAGGATCCAAGTACACCACGACTTTGTCCGGGGCTTCCTCCAGCATGTTGAAATTGACTTCCAGGGAAAGCGCGGCCGCGCGCTCGAAGGTTTCATGATCGTCCCCGATGTAGAGCCCGCGGGTCACCAGGCCGCCATGGCCGTCGGGTCCGATGACCGTGAGGACATACACCAGGGGAAGGTGGGGGCAGAAGCGATCGGCGGCTTCGTTGAGAATGCGGCGCAACGGTGTGTCCGCGCGGCCCATCATGCGCTCCATCCCGTAGGCGGCGCCAATGAAATGACTTTCGTTGATGCCCGCGACCCCGCCGGTGCCGACGAAGATGTTTTTCGTATAATTGGCCATGCCGATGACCTCGTGGGGCACCACCTGACCGATGCTCAAGATCAGGTCGTGACCGCCTTCCCACAGCAATTTGTTCATTTGCGCCGGCCAGGCCTTGGTGTAAATGCCTTCCGTCGCTTCGCTGACAAATTCGGACGGCACTTCGCCCACCGTGACCACGTCATGCCGCCAGTCGTGTTCGCGAATCAGGCGTTTGGGAATATTCGGGTACATGCGGTCCAACTGCCACTCCGGCATGGGCACGTGGGTGCCCAGCGCGGGCATGACATCCTTGAGCGCCTCCCCGTAAAAATCATGGGTCATGCAGGTGAGGGGCCCGGCCCTGGAATTCAGGCGGGTGAAATCGGGAGGCACCGCCAAGACCTTTTCTTTCGGCCCCAAGGCCTTGAGGGCTTCGAAAAGATGATGACGCAAATCCGCGTCCGTGAGCACAGTGTCGGCAGATCCAATGGAAGTGTAGTTCATGCCGTGGATATGACGTTTTCAAAGGAAAAAGTCAATGGGAAGCTTGGCCGACCGGATGATTTGGGCGAATCTCATAATTGGTGTTTTTTTGCCGTAGCTGCAACTGTCCCCAGTTGCAGAACCTATCATAGATCTGGATATCGAAGCTGGGGACAGCTTCGACGACGACGATTCGACAGTTTCACTAATTATGAGATCCGCCCGGATGATTTCAGGGCGCCTTTCTCTTTACGGGAATCCATGCGGACACG
>PXAS01000060.1 GCA_003565815.1 PVC group bacterium | reverse complement strand
CTTTTCGAACAGCCTCTAGCTTGACACATTTGTGCTCCGGGCGTTTGAGGGATTCTCGCCGTCAGAGGGGGATACCAAAGCACAAGATGTAGTGGTTAGTCCAGCAAAGTGAATACCCCTATTACGATATTCGCACCATTCAGGAGATGATGGGGCACAGCGATGTGAAAACGACCATGATTTACACCCAGACCGTGCCCAGCCGCACCATGAAAAACCGCAGAAGCCCCCTTGATCTTCCGGCGGATATGTTGGATGGGGCGCTCGCTTGATGCAAATCGCCTGAGTGACCCGGGGTTGGGGGCCGTTGATTTATTTCTTTTTCTTGGGCTGGAAAAAGTGGGGGCTGTGGCCGTAATAGGCTTCCGCACTTTCCATCACGGTTTCGGAAAGGGTGGGGTGAGGGTGGATGGTCAGGGAGAGGTCCTCAACGGTTGCACCCATTTCGATGGCGAGTGTGCCTTCGGCGATCAATTCGCCGGCGCCGGGCCCGCAAATGCCGATGCCGAGGATTTGTTCGGTTTCGGGATGGGTGATGAGCTTGGTCAAGCCGTCGCTGCGGTCGAGGGTGGTGGCGCGTCCGGAGGCGCTCCAGGGGAATTTGGCCACTTTGACGGCAATGCCTTGATCCTTGGCTTCCAGTTCGGTGATGCCGGCCCAGGCGATTTCGGGGTCGGTGAAGACCACGGCTGGGATGGCGGCGGGATCGTAAATGGAGCGCTTGCCTTGGATGGCCTGAATGGCGACTTTGCCTTCATAGGTGGCTTTGTGCGCGAGCATGGGTTCGCCGGCCACATCGCCGATGGCCCAGATATGGGATTCGTGGGTGCGGCGTTGGTTGTCGGTTTCAATCCAACCGCGATCATTGACCTTGACCCCGGTGTTTTCGATGCCGAAGCCTTTGGCGTTGGGCCGGCGGCCAATGGACACGAGAACCAATTCAAAGTGTTCTTCGGTTTTTTTGCCTTTTTCGTCCTCGAAGGTGACTTTCACCGTGTCCCCGACATCCTCGACGGCGGCGACTTTGGTTTTGAGTTTGATGTCCTTGAATTGTTTCCGCAGACGTTTTTCCAGCGGTTGCACGAGATCACGGTCGGCGCTGGGCAACAAATGGGAGGTCATTTCCACGACGCTGACTTCGCTGCCGATGGCATGATAGACCGAGCCCATTTCCAATCCGATGTATCCGCCGCCGATGACGAGCATGTTTTTGGGCAGGAAGGGGAGTTCCAAGGCACCGGTGGAATCCACGACCCGGGGGGAATCAATGGACAGTCCGGGGACTTTGGTGGGAAGGGAGCCGGTGGCGATGATGGCTTTCTCGAAGCGCATTTCCTCGGTTTTGCCATTTTTCCGGGTGACTTTGAGGTTGTGGCTGTCGATAAATTCGGCGGTGCCCTGAATGAACTCGACATTGCGCTGTTTGGAGAGCATGCCGAGTCCGCCGGTGAGTTTTTTGACGACCCCCTCTTTGTAGGCGCGGAGCTTGTCGAGGTCGACTTTGGTTTCCCCGAAGGTGACCCCCCACTCGGCGGCTTCCTTGCTTTCGTTGAGCAGTTTTGCGACGTGGAGCAAGGCCTTGGAGGGGATGCACCCTTTGAACAGGCAGACGCCGCCGGGATTGAGTTCCTTGTCGATGACGGTGACTTTCATGCCGAGGTCGGCGGCATAAAACGCGGCGGGATAGCCGCCGGGGCCTCCGCCAATGACAACGAGTTCGCGGGCTTCTTTGCTCATAATGTTCTTATCCTTCGAGTGAGATCAGGAGGGGTTGTTCAATGGCATCGACAATCCAGCGGAGGAAGCGGGTTCCATCCGCGCCGTCGATGAGACGGTGGTCGTAAGAGAGAGAGAGGGGCATCAACATGCGGGGCTCGAATTTGCCGTTCACCCACACGGGTTTCATGGCCGCGCGTCCCACGCCGAGAATGGCGACTTCGGGGCCGTTGACGATGGGGGTGAAATGTTTGCCGCCGAGTCCGCCCAAATTGGAGAGGGTGATGCAGCCGCCCTGAAGCAGGGCGGGGCTGATTTTGCCATCGCGCATTTGCCCGGCCATCTCGCCGAGTTCTTTGCTGATTTCGATCATGTTTTTGCCGTTGACGCCGCGAATGACGGGGACGACGAGCCCTTTGGGCGTATCCACGGCACAACCGACGTTGATGTATTTTTTCAGTACGACTTCTTCGCGGTCGAGATCCAGGGAGGCGTTGAAATTCGGGAAGGCTTTGAGGGCGGATCCGAGAATTTTGATGAGCATCGCGGTCATGGTGAGCTTGGCGCCGGCTTTCTCCGCCTTGGGCTGGAAGCTTTTGCGGAGGGCTTCCAGATCGGTGACATCGGCGTCGTCGAACTGGGTGACATGCGGGATGGTGCTCCAGCAGTTGTCCATGTGTTCGACGGTCATCTTGCGAATGGTGCTCATCTTCTGGCGGTCGATGTCGCCAAAGGCGCTGAAGTCGGGCAGGGGCACTTTTTTGCGCGGGGCGGCGGATGCGCCGGCGGCTGCGGGCGCGGTGCTTTTTTGCCGGTGCAACTGCTTGGACCAGGCTTTGACATCCTCCAGGGAAATGCGCCCTTTGGGGCCGCTCCCGGGCACTTCTTGGATGTCCACGCCAATTTCGCGGGCGAATTTGCGGACGGATGGGGCCGCGGGCACCGGAGAGTGCTCGGGGCGTTTGGCGGCGCGCTTCAGCAAGGGCGCTTCGTCTTCTTGGGCCGCCTCGGCCCCACTTTTCTTCGGGGCGGGCGATTTTTCCGCGTCCGATTTGCTTGGCGCGGCTTTTTCTTTGTTCTTTTTCGGTTTGGGGGCGCCGCCTTTGACCGCGACTTTTCCGACGGTGTCGCCGACCTTGCCTTCGTCCCCTTCTCCAATGGACAGTTCGGTGATTTCCCCGGCACAAGGGGCGGGCAGATCCACGGTGGCTTTGCCGGTTTCCATTTCCAAAATCGGTTGCCCTTCGTCCACCACATCGCCCACGGAGACGAGCAGGGAGACGACGGTTCCGCCTTCCACGCCTTCACCGAGGGCGGGAATGACGATGTTTTCTTCGGAAGCACTTCCGTCGTCTTCCGGTTCTTCCGCTTCCTCCGCTTCCTCCGGCTCTGCGTCCGGCTGATCGGACGGATCCGTCTGATCGGACTGATCGGTCTGATCCGGTTCGGTTTTTTCGGCAGGCGCTTTCGGAGAGGCTTCGGCCTCGCCGGAGAGGGTGCCGATGACTTGGCCGACCTTGAGGGAATCGCCTTCGGAGACATCGAGGGATTCGAGCGTCCCGTCGGCGGGGGCGGGCACTTCCACGGTGGCTTTGCCGGTTTCCAATTCAAACAGGGTTTGGCCTTCGGTGAGGGCATCCCCCACGGCGACGGAAAGATTAATGATTTCGCCGCCTTCAACACCTTCCCCGAGATTGGGGACTTTGATCTCTGTGGACATGATCTTGTTCTCCCCGGGGTTAGTCTTGCAGTGGGTTGAGTTTCTTGGCGTCAATCCCGAGGTCTTTGATGGCCTTGGGCAGGATGTCTTTCTTCAGTTCGCCTTTTTTCACCAGCAGGGTGAGTGCGGCGAGGATCACGTATTTGTGATCGACCTCGAAATAATCCCGGAGGGCGGCGCGGCTTTCGCTGCGCCCGAAACCGTTGGTCCCCAGGGAATGCAGGCTGCCGGGCATCCAGCGGGCCAACGTGTCCGGCAGACATTTCATGTAATCGCTGCTGGTGACAAACACATCGGGCTCGTCTTTGAAGAGTTCCTGCACATAGGGAATCTTGGGTTTCTTGCCGGGGTTCAGCAGGTTCCACCGGTCGCATTCCAGGGCGTCGTCGGTCAGGGTTTTGTAACTGGTCACGGAATAGACGTTTCCATGAACACCGTATTGTTCGGCAAGAATTTCCGCGGCTTTGACCACTTCATTGAGAATGGTGCCGGAACCGAGCAAGTTGACCTGTGCCTTGTGGCCTTTGCCGGGGCCGCTGAATTTGTAGCATCCCTTGATGATGCCCGATTTCACCCCGCTGCCCTTGGGCATGGGAGGCATGCGGTAGTTTTCATTCATGGCGGTGATGTAGTAGAAGACATCCTTGCCTTCGTGGTACATCTCGCGGATCCCTTCCTCGATGATGGCCGCCATTTCGTAGGCGTATGCGGGGTCGTAACTCTTGCAGTTGATGACGCTGGAAGAGATGACGTGGCTGTGACCGTCCTGATGTTGGAGGCCTTCGCCATTGAGGGTGGTGCGTCCGGCGGTGCCGCCGATGAGAAACCCTTTGGTGCGGCTGTCGGCGGCGGCCCAAATGAGGTCGGCGACGCGCTGGAACCCGAACATGGAATAGAAAATGTAGAAGGGAATCATGTTCAGGCCGTGCACGGAGTAACTGGTGCCGGCGGCGATCCAGCTTGAGGTGGCCCCGGCCTCGTTAATCCCTTCCTGGAGGAGTTGTCCGTCTTTCGCCTCTTTGTAGTACATCAACTGATCGCGGTCCACGGGGGTGTAAAGCTGGCCGGTGGGGGCATAGATGCCGCACTGGGCGAAGAGGGATTCCATGCCGAAGGTCCGGGATTCGTCGGGAATGATGGGGACGATCAGTTTGCCGACGCCTTTGTCCTTGAGGAGTTTGCTGACAATGCGGCCCACGACCATGGTGGTGGAGGCTTCGCGGTCTCCCGTGCCTTCCTCGAATTCCTTGAAAAGATCGTTTTTGGGCAGATCGATGGGGACGGTCACGGAAACGCGGTCGGGCACATACCCGCCGAGGGCGGCCCGGCGTTCGCGCAGGTATTCCATTTCCACGCTGTCTTCGGCGGGACGGTAGAAGGGTGCCTTGGCCACTTCTTCGTCACTGATGGGGATGCCGAAGCGGGTGCGGAAACTCAGCAGTTCGTCTTCGTTGAGTTTCTTCTGGTTATGGGCGATGTTTTTGCCTTCGCCCGCCTCGCCGAGGCCGTATCCCTTGACGGTTTTGGCGATGACGATGGTGGGCCGACCCTCGGTTTGGGTGGCCGCAAGGTAGGCGTTGTAGACCTTGGCGGGATCGTGTCCGCCGCGTTTGAGTTTTTTCAACTCTTGGTCGCCCATGTTGGCCACCAGTTTTTTCAATTCGTCGTTGGCGTTGAAGAAATTTTCGCGAACGTACTTGCCGTCGGAGATCGAGAGCTTTTGGTACTGTCCGTCGACCGTTTCCTCGAATTTCCTCACCAAGGCGCCGGTGGTGTCGCGGGCGAGGAGGTTGTCCCACTCGGAGCCCCAGAGGCATTTGATGACGTTCCAGCCCGCGGAACGGAAGCGGGCTTCGGCTTCCCGGACGATGCTGCCGTTGCCGCGCACCGGGCCGTCGAGGCGCTGGAGGTTGCAGTTGAGCACGAAGACGAGATTGTCGAGTTGTTCGCGTCCGGCGATGCTGATGCATCCGGTGGTTTCGGGTTCGTCGAACTCGCCGTCGCCAATGAAGCACCAGACTTTCTGGTTGGATTTGGGCTTGAGGCCCCGGTTTTCCAGGTACTTCATGAATCGGGCCTGATAGATGGCCATCAAGGGACCCAAGCCCATGGAAACGGTGGGGAACTTCCAGAAATCCTTCATCAGCCAAGGATGGGGATAAGAGCTGAGGCCGCCGCCGGGGGCGAGTTCGCGGCGGAAATTGCGGAGTTTTTCCTCGGGGAGGCGGCCTTCGACAAAGGCGCGGGAATACACCCCGGGGGAGGCATGGCCTTGAAAAAACACCAAATCGGCGGGATGATCGTCGGTGGCGCCGCGCCAAAAATGATTGAAGCCGATTTCGTAGAGGGTGGCCGCGGAGGCATAGGTGGAAATATGACCGCCAATGCCGTCCAGCGCTTTGTTGGCCCGGGTGACCATGGCCATGGCGTTCCAGCGGATAATGCTTTTGATGCGGCGTTCGACTTCGCGGCTGCCGGGAAAGGGGTGTTGCTTTTCCGGGGGGATGGTGTTCAGATAGGGGGTGTTGAGCGGGTGCTCAAATTGCAAGCCGGCTTTTTGGGCTTCGGCCTGGAGGGCCAGCATGATCGCTTTGGCTTGTTCGGGGCCGGAAAGCTGCAAAACGTCCCGGAGGGACTGCTGCCATTCCTGCAACTCAATGTGGTCGTGCGCTTCGCTCATGAATCCTCTTGTCCTGTGTTGAAAATTGTTTCGTTTTGCATCAAAACGATAGGATGTTCTGCAATGCCGGGAAGGCGAAAGCAGACTATTCCCTATACCCCTCGCCGGGCGGATTGGAAGGAAAAAAAGGCGGATTCCTGCGAAAAGGGCTTCCCGTTTGGGTCAAACCAAGATGCAAATCCCCCTGTTTTCAAAAAACGAGGGTTTTCGGCTGAAAATTTTCCGCTTGGAAAAACGAAAAAGCGTGCAAAGGGCGGTTTTTCATTCTTCGTCCATCCCGGCGCGGCGTTTGCGCGCTTCCAGGGCCCGTTGTTGTTGTTCATGGCGTTCGACTTCCCCTTCGGTGGCCGGCCGCAGCGTCCACGATCCCTTGCGGTGGTCCCGACTGAAGCCGCCGATCATGACGTTCCAGATTTCCGCCTCGCCGCGCGCGGTTCCCGGGGCGGTGAGTTCTCCGTCGCCTTTGAAATTTCTTCGGAAACCCGGATAACTCATTTCGTCATTGCGGATCACGAGCCGGTTTTCCCCCCGCAGGTGCAGTTCGAAGGATCCGTCGAAATGTCCCAGCAATTGAACGGAAGCGCCGTGGGGGGTGGGGGTGACCCGGGCCAGGCCTTCATAGACGAAGGGGGCATCAAACCGGTAGGTTCCCTCCGGGAATTTTTGGGAGGTTGTCGGCAAACCGGGTCGGGAGGCGCAACCCGCGGCGCCCGAAACCAAAGTGAATCCCGCAAGAAAAAAGATGGGGAAAGTTTGCATCCGGCTCCGAAAAAGTGCAAGATGACCCAAGAAACATTTCAAGAAAGTATTCATAACGTATGCAGTATGCTATTTCAAAACAGGAAATCAACCAAAAGCCGCTGATGGAATTTCAGGGAGAGATCTGTCTGGTCCGGGAACCCGAAGAGTTGGCCCCGGCTTTGGCGGGGATTGCGGAGGCAATGGCCGTGGAAGCGATTTTGGGTTTTGACACGGAGACGCGCCCCGCCTTTCGAAAAGGAGAGGCGTATCTGCCCAGTTTGTTGCAATTGGCGGTGGCGGACCGGGCTTGGCTGTTTCAGCTTCGTCGGCTCGGGGCGTTGACCGAATTGTTCGAACTGCTTGCCGATCCCGCCGTGACCAAGGCCGGGGTGGCGGTGTCGCGGGATGTGGACGAGCTACGCGAACTGTGTGCCTTCAAGCCCGGAGGCTTCGCGGATGTGGGGCACATGGCCGAACAACGGGGCTTCCGCAACACAGGCCTGCGCCCGTTGACCGCGCTCCTGTTGGATCACCGCATCAGCAAGGGCGCGCAAGTCAGCAATTGGGCCGCGGACCAATTGACGGAAAAGCAAATCGTCTATGCCGCCACCGATGCCTGGATTTCCCGAAAGTTGTATTTGGCGGTCAAAGCGTTGCCCTTGCGTGACCCCGCGGGAATGGAAACCCGTTCCGGATGAAATTCCCGGATTGCATTTGCGTTCGAATTTGGATTAAAGCCGTTGCATGAAACTCAATCCCACCCCTTACATTTTCCGGTAATCATGGAAGACACCATCACCAAAGAAGGACTTGTCCCGGAAAAATTCCGTGTGTTCAGCCGAACGGACGTGGGCAAGCGCCGGAAACGGAACGAGGATTCCCTCGGGATCATCGCCCGGCACGGGATCTTTGTGGTGGCGGACGGCATGGGCGGGGTGGATGGCGGGGATTACAGCAGCCGCAAGGTCGTGGAAATGATCGCCGCCGCCTTTGAACATTTGGACCCCGCTGAAGTGAGCTATGCGGAGAAACTGGATTTGTTGGAGGAGACCGTGAATGACGCCAGCGCCGAAATTCACAAAGAGGCCGGCGTCCGGGGGATTTGTGGCATGGGGACCACGGTGGTGCTGATGTGTTTCGACATTTTGACCCTGCGCGAGGCCTGCATCATGCATGTGGGGGACAGTCGGGTGTATCTTTTCCGCAACCGCGATTTGCATGCCTTGACCACCGATCATTCCATGGCGGCGGAGTCGGGCTTGAGCGATAGCGCCATGATTCCCATTTTCATGGCCGGGGTCATTACCCGCGCGGTTGGCGTCAGGGACACGGTGGACGTGGACCGCACGCCGGTGAGCATTCGGCGCGGGGACAAATTCGTCCTTTGCAGCGATGGGCTGTACAACATGGTGCGCCGCCCGCAATTGTGTTCCATCCTCCAGCACGATCCCATTGAGCCTGCCACCGAGTTGGTGAATGCGGCCAATGACGCCGGCGGATTTGACAACATCACCGTCATTTTGGTCGAGTTGCTTCAAGGCGAGGAATTTGATTCGTCTCTGCAGATGGCGGAAACCAAATCCTGACGCGGATCGGGTACCCACGGATGGCTTCGCCGACCTGCTGATGGGAGACGCGTAAGAACCTGCGGATGCTTCGCCGACCTGCTGATGGGAGACGCGTAAGAACCTGCGGATGCTTCGCCGACCTGCTGATGGGAGACGCGTAAGAACCTGCGGATGCTTCGCCGAACTGCGGATAACAGTCAGTATCCCCCCTGGAGACGAATCATGATCTCGGGACGGCATCGTCATCGTCATCGGCCTTCGCGCTTCCGTCTACGTTTCGCCAAGCCGTTTGCGGGGTTCCCTCCCCAAAACCGATCCGCAGGCTAGACCCCGTTCGAAAAGGGTTTTGTGGCGAACAGGAATGGATTATCGGTTTTTGAGAGGGGGAGAAGGGGGACAGGAGCGCCGGTCTCCGCACCGGCAGGGGCGAAGGGGGTTGGCGAAAGAGTGGTGGAGAAGCCTGAACATGGGGAAAAGCCTTCGGGGGAGACCGAACGCTTGATCTCACGCCGCATTCCGCGCTTTCGGGGGGACGTAGGGCTGAAAAGTTCTCGGAGTTATATTATTCCAAGGGAATGGTTTATCGAAATTTCCACAGAGCGGGAGCCGAATTCGTAATCGTAATCCTGATCGTAATCGTGCTCGAAAAACCGGTTTTGGGTTTCGATTACGATTACGATTACGATTACGATTACG
>PXAS01000222.1 GCA_003565815.1 PVC group bacterium | reverse complement strand
TTTGGGCGAGCCTCTGGAGAAAATCAAAGAAGCCGCCGCCGCCGCCATCGACGAATACGAAAAGGTGGTGCAACTGCAGAACGCCGCCGCCTCGCGGCTCAAGGAGGCGGAAACGGAAACCCAGGATTTGCTCAACGAAATCCGCCTGCGGCGTCATGATGACATCAACGGCCACGTGGAGACGCTCTCCAGCCTGCGGGCCTTGCGGGGCAAGGTGATTTCCCTGCGCGAACTCCGCTATATGGACGGGGAGCGGGTGGATGAACTGGAAAAGACGGTGCGCGAGCATTCCGAACGCCAGGCCCGCCGTTGCGTGGATTTCCTGCTGCGGGACGATGCGATGACCCCCTATGCCCAAAAGATCGAGGGCTTGGAACCGCGCATCGCCAAACTCGACAAGGTGAAGGACGGGGAGGAACTCAAGGAGGAGATCGAGGCGGTCAGCGGGGAGTTGGAAATGCTCATCGAGATCGTCAGCAACTTGAAAATCGACGACGCCACCCAGCGCACCCGCATCATTGACGGGATTTCGGCGCTCTTTTCCGGAATCAATCAGGCCCGGGCCGCGCTGACCAACAAGATCCGGGATCTGGCCCGGGTGGAAGGTTCCGCCGAATTCGCCTCGCAAATGAAACTCCTCTCCCAGGCGGTGATCAATTATCTGGATGTGTGCGATTCTCCGGAGAAATGCGAAAGCTATCTGGGACGGGTGATGATTCAGTTGGAGGAGTTGGAAGGGAAATTCTCCGATTTCGACGAATACGTGGGCAAGCTCTCCGAAAAACGGGAGGAAGTCTACAACGCCTTTGAAACCCGCCGATTGTCCCTGGTGGAAGCCCGCAACAAACGGGCCGACACCCTGCAAAGAAGCGCCGAGCGCATTCTCAACAGCATCAAGGGCCGCGTGGACGCCATGAAAACCGTGGAGGACATCAATGGGTATTTCGCCTCCGACCTGATGATTGAAAAGCTGCGCGGGATTGTGGACCAGCTCAAGGAACTCGATGACCCCGTCAAAGCCGGGGACATCGAGACCAAACTCAAGAGCGCCCGCGAGGACGGGGTGCGGCAGTTGCACGACCGTTCCGAGTTGTTCGTGGGCGGGGAAAACATCATCAAATTCGGGCGACACCAATTTTCGGTGAACACGCAGGCGCTGGATCTCACCATTGTGCCGCGCGGCGAGCAGATGATGATGCACCTGACCGGGACCAATTTTTTCGAAGCCATTACCGATCCCGCATTTCTCGAAACCCGTTCCGTGTGGTCCCAGGACCTCATTTCGGAGGATGAGCATGTCTATCGGGCGGAGTACCTGGCTTACCGCCTCCTGCGGGAGGCCCGTCCGGAGGACGCCGACCTGGCGGAAGCCGAAGTGATCGAAAAAGTGCGCGTCTTCATGGCGCCCCGCTATGCCGAGGGCTATCAAAAAGGGGTGCATGACGAAGATGCCGCGAAAATTCTCAAGGCGCTTTTGGGCATGCACTTTTCCCTGGGGCTGTTGCGGGCGCACACCTCCGCCCGGGCGCTGGCGCTGGTGTTCTGGACGGACTTCAAGCAGGATGACGGCTTTGCGATCATGCAGGCCCGTCTGCAGGGGATGGCCGCCTCCAACAAGGTTTTCCGCCAGCAGCGGCGCCAGGACGATGCCCTGGGCGAATTGCAATCCCGCATCGCCGCGTTCGCGGAAGACGTTCCCTGGTTCGATCCCCGTCTGGCGGAAACCGCGGCCGCGTATTTGTTCGACGTGGAAACCGGGGAGGGAGAGCACCCCATTTCTCCCGAAGCCGGGGCGCTGATCAAAGCCTTTCAGGCGCATCTGAAAAAACTCGCGGCCCAAAAAGGATTCGAAGAGGCCCGCGACAAGGTCCGCAGCCGTCCGGTGGCGGAATACGGGCTCATCCGCGAGTGGATGCGCGGATATTTGGAAAGCAAGCCCAACGAGGATTGGGCCGAGGGGCTGGATGAAGCGGCGGCCCTGGTTTTCGCCGATGCCTTTGCGCCCGCCCGGGTTTCCGAATTGGGCACCCACCGGGAAATCGAGGGGCTGCGCGGGGCGCACCGCCGCTTGCAGGACGGGCGTTTGTCATTACACTACAATGAATTCATCCTGCGCTTGGAGCGCTTCGTCCGGGAGTCCGTTCCCCGTTTCGAAGCCTTCGGACGCATGAAAAAAGAATTTCTGGAGCGGACCCGCAAGGAAATGCGCCTGGACGAGTTCAAACCCAAAGTGATGACCTCCTTTGTGCGCAACCGGCTCATCGACCGCGTGTATCTGCCTTTGATTGGTGACAATCTTGCCAAGCAGATCGGGGTGGCGGGCAAAGATACCCGCACCGACCGCAGCGGTATGTTGATGCTTATTTCGCCGCCCGGCTACGGCAAAACCACGCTCATGGAATACGTGGCCAACCGGCTGGGCGTGGTGTTCATGAAGATCAACGGGCCCGCCATCGGGCACCACGTCACTTCGCTCGATCCCGGGGAAGCGCCCAACGCCGCCGCCCGCGAGGAATTGCACAAGCTCGGGCTTGCCCTGGAGATGGGCGACAACGTGATGATCTATCTCGACGATATTCAGCACTGCAACCCCGAGTTTCTGCAGAAATTCATTTCGCTTTGCGATGCCCAGCGCAAAATCGAAGGGGTGTACAAAGGGAACACCAAGACCTACGACCTGCGCGGCAAAAAAGTGTCCGTGGTCATGGCTGGCAATCCCTATACCGAAAGCGGGGAGAAATTCCGTATTCCCGACATGCTCGCGAACCGCGCCGACACCTACAATCTCGGGGATATTCTCGGGGACAACGGCGACGTGTTCAAGCTGAGCTTCCTCGAAAACGCCCTCACCTCCAACCCGGCCCTGAACCGGCTGGCATCCGGCAACAAGAAGGACATCTACTCCGTCATCCGCATCGCCGAAACCGGGTCGCGCGATGGGGTGGAACTGGCGGGCAATTATTCCGCCGGCGAACTCCAGGAAATCATTTCGGTGATGGAGAAAATGATTCGCATTCGGAACGTGGTGCTGCGCGTGAATGAGGAGTATATCCGCAGCGCCGGACAGGCGGACGAGTTCCGCACCGAACCGGCTTTCAAACTGCAGGGGTCCTACCGCAACATGAACCGCCTCGCCGAAAAGGTGGAGGCGGTGATGAACGAACGCGAGTTGGAAACCACCATCTATTCCGAATACACCAACGAGGCCCAGACGCTCACCACCGGGGCGGAAGCCAACTTGTTGAAATTCAAAATGATCCTCAACCTCGCCAACGAAGAGGAACAGACCCGATGGGCGGAAATCAAACGCGCCTATGCTCGCAATCAGTTGTTGCGCGGCGCCGGGGAGGACGACCGGGTGGGGCAGGCGGTGGCCCAGCTTTCCGGTTTGGGCGAGGGCCTGCATGAAATCCGCGACGTGCTGAAACAGGGCGTGGGGGGCAAAGCGCCGGACGGACCCGTGGAAACCGTTTTGGGGGCGGACACCCTCGAGCGCATCGAAACCATGCTGGGCAAGGCGCGTCCACCCGAAGCGCCCAAACAGGTGGAAACCGTGCTTGGCAAAGAGACCTTGGACCGTTTGGAGGAAATTCTCGGCAAGGCCCGGCCTGTGGCCCAATCCGCCGCGCCACCTGTGCCGAAAGCGGAAAAACAGGCCGGATCCTCCAAATTGTCCCTACTGTTGGAGCAGCAGTTCGAGCGTTTGCAGGAGAGCTTGCACAGCGAGAGCGATCCCGAGCACCTCGAGGAACGCCTGCGGCGGGCCCGGGGCGCGTATCGCGTTCTCATCGACGAACTCGGTCAGGGAGGCGGACATGTCCAAGGCGAATAAAGCGAAAAGCAGCAGCCGGGCCTTGGACACGGCCACGGAAATTCTCGGGGAACTCAACCGGGAACTCGATGCCCGTTCCGCCGGGTTGGATCCAGAGATCCGGACCCTGCTCGCCCAAAAAGGGGCGGTGACCCAATTCATTCTGCGGGAGTTCATGCGTTTGCTCGACGAAACCGCCGAGCGGGCTCTCGCCCACGACGCCCTGGTGGAAAAATGCAAACAATGGCGCGATGGATTTTTCATCCCGCTCCGGGATCAAAGCGACGGAAAACCCATGGCCGAAGCCATTTATCTGAGTGATCTCGTGAAAATGATCGAAGAACTCGAGCGCGTGATCGCGGAGGGGTGAGGGGTGACCCTCACCCGTGCCGCGAGGGCACGGGGCTCGTTTTTTTCCGAAGGCATGAGGGCTAGCCATAGGTGACCTTCACCCACGCGGCAAGCGCGTGGGCTCATTTTTGCGGATTCGTAGAGCCCCCTGCGCTTGCCGCGCGTCCTCACTCCAATTGAGCCCCGTGCGCTTGCCGCGCGGGTGAGGGTCACTTCACTCCACAATTCGGTAAATGGCGGTGGGGCCGGAGTGGACGGTTTCGAATTGGGGGTGTCGTTTGAATTTTTGTTCCGCTTCGGCTCCGTGGGTGAGGCGTTCGAGTTCGCCGAAAATGACATATTTAATTTGATGGCGTCGGGCGATTCGCAGGGCGAATTCGGGGTCGTGGGTTTCGTAAAAATCCCGTACGTCCTGGACGCGGCGGTGGATTTTCGCGTGTCCGTTGGGGACGGGCCGCTGTTGGATCATGTGCCATTCCCATCCGAGGACGGCGGGCTGGCCGGTGTGCCAGGAGATGCGTCCGCCCCATTGATATTGGGGGCGAACGGTTTCGATGAGGATGTCGAGGGGGCCGGCGTGTTTGCGCAGCCATTGGATGGCGGCCAGATCTTCGGAGAGTTGGACGGGGTCGCCTTCGGGGGTGTGCCAGACGTTGGTTTTCAGGTACTCCAGGCCGTCGAGGCCGCGGGGGGCGTCCCACACGCGGTCTCGCAGTTTTGCGGGGACGGCGGTGATGGGATACAGGGCGCCCAGGAGGAGCGGCAGGCTCGCGCAGACACACAGGAGGGCGGTTTCGAATTTGCGGGGCGGATTTCGCGCGTGTTGCCAGGCGGCGGTGAGGGCGATGGCGGTAAGCGGCGCCAGCAACCACCACACTTGATAGTAGAATTTGAAGACGGTGTTCATGCGTCCGATGTCGTTGGCAAAGCGGAACCATTCCACGCCAAGGATGAGAAGCAGGCAGCCGATGCCAATGAGGCTGGCGAACAGGCGGTGGGTGGATGGGGCGTTGCGCGGGCGGCCGTTTCGCCATGGCAAGGGGATGCAAATCAGGAGGGGAACGAGAAAGAGGCCGTGGGCGAGAAAGAGATCCAGGAGTGAGCTTCGGGGGCCGCTCCATACTTCGAATTCGAGGGGATGCCCTCTGTTTTGCCAATGATAGGGGGCGTATGCGAGGCGGGCAACGGCCAGGCCGAGGATCCACCAGCCGAAGCGGGTCCAAGCGGTGACGAGCCGCTGGCCGGGCGGGGTTTTGGCGAGGGCGAAGAAGACGGCGGCGGTGAAAATCGCGGCCTGGACGGGCAGGTCCCAGGTGTTGGTGACCCAAAGGGTGCCCAACAACCAGCCGCAGAGGAGGATGCGGACGGGGTGGAAGCGGCGGAGGAGTTGCCAGGCGGCGAGCAGGGCGAGGATGGCGATGGGCAATGCCATGAGGTGGGCGTGGAGATCGCCATAGAGATGACTGAAAAAGGGAAACTCGGTGATGGGCTGCACGTCGCCTTCGGGTACGCGGAGGACGCGGCTGGCATTCCAATAGCCATCCCGCATATGCCCGCCGCGTCCGGTGAAGAGCCATCGGACTTGTCCGAGGTTGCCGAGGAAAAGGGTGAGGAGCACGGAAAGAAGGGCGGCGGTGCGGCGTCCGTTTTGTCCGGGTCGGATTCTGAGGAGGGGAAAGAGGGTTTCGGTGAGGGCGAGGATGCCGCCGGCGGTGAAGGCGGCGAAGGTGGGGAGGGCGAGGTTGTAGGCGATGTCGGGGCTGATGCCGGTCATGCGGATGAGGGAGGCGACGAGGACAAAGCCGTAATAATAGTAGTGAATGAAGGCGCCGGAGAGCCAGGGGTTGTGGGGCGGAAAATACCGGGTGCGGGCGGTGGCGTTGAGGAAGGCGAAGTCCATGGGCTTTTCGCCGCCGGCCCAGGGATGCCAGAGGTCGGGTTGCAACCAACGAAGCCCGAGAAAGAGAAAAAACACGCCCCAGAAAACGAGTTCGCCAAAAATCAGGGTGCGTTTGTGTCGTTTGAGCCACGCGAACATTTGTTCGTGCTGAAAGGCGAACAGGAGGGCGGAGACGAGGAAGATCAAGGTGGCGGAAAGGTGGAGCCCCTGTCCGAAGCGGAGCCATTCCAGGGCGGCGGGCCACCAGGCGAAGAAGGAAAGAAGGAGCAGCCCGAGGAGTCGGCCGGTGTACAGCCCGCGGTCGCGGGAGGCGGGAAAGAGATGCCAGGCGATGGGGAAGGTGGCGAAGCCGAGGAGGATGAGGGCGAGGCACCAGATGAGCACCGGGTTGCGGTTGCCGATGGCGTCGGGGGAAAAGCGTTCGTGGAAGGGGGTGGCGGCGGAACGGCGTTCCCATTGCGCCGGGGTGAGGCGTCCGTCGTTCCATCTGCCCAGATCGGCGTAGGCGATGCGGGGGATCTCGTCGAAGTCGGCTTGTTCGAGCAAATACTCGCGGACGACGTCGATGTGCCAAACGGGATTTTTTTCGAAGATGCGCACCAAGGGGTGGTCGTAGACGCGGAAGGCCTCTTCCGCGCTCAAGCTGTCGAGGCCCCAACCGCCCAGCCGGGGCAGGGTCCGGAAGCGGGCCACTTCGGTGAGTCCGAGTCGTCCGGCGAGCAGGCGTTCGTAAAAGTGGGCGGTGACGGGGTATTTGAGGGGGGCGCGGGGGATGGTTTTGGAGGCGCGGGTGCTGCTGAGCACCAGGTAGTCGGACTGATCGATGGCGCTGAGCATGGCCTCGATTTTTTCCGGGGTTTCGGGGTCGTAGACCGGGAGGTCCAAAAAGCGGATTTCGGCCAGAATCTCGGAGGCGCCGGGCAGGGGCAAAGGAAGGCTGTCGTCCCAATGTTCGTGGGTGACGGTGCCGCCGGCGGGAAGCTGTTGCAGCAACCAGGCGCTGGCCTGGATGCGGGGATGGGTCTGGCGGTAAATGTTGTGAAAGGCGAGGGCGTAGAGGAGGGTGGTGACGGTGATGAGTCCGGCGACGATGTGGCGGAGTTCGCGGGGCTGAATGCGGCGAATGGCGAGTCCGCCGCAGAGAATCAGGGCCGGATAGGCGGGCAGGAAATAGCGGAGGGTGTGGAGGTGAATGCGGCCGTGATAGCCAATGAGGAGCACGGGCCAGAGGGCGAGCAATGCGGCCCAGTGGCCCGGGTCGCGCCGCAGGATCCAGAGAATCCAGGCGGTGCCGATGAGGGCGGTGAGTCCGAGGGGCCATCCCATTCCCCAGGCCGCGAGTTGCTGCAAGGTGTAGAGCCAGGGAATGCGACCGATCCATTGCAGGGTGTAGGGTGCTTCGATTTCGCCGGTGACAATGGCGTGTTCGTAGCGAAGCTGTTCCAGCCAGACGGGGTTGAGTCCCCGGGGGAGGAAGCCTGCGGCGTCAAAGGCATAGGGCTGGGCCACGCGGAAGGCGAGCAGGGCCAGAAGCCCGCCGAGGATCAGCCAGAGCGGGGCCGGGATTTGTTTTCGACGCCAGAACAATGAGAGAGTGACGAAGCCCAGCCAGATGGCGAGGAGTCCGAGGTTGAGCCGGCAGGCCATGGCCAGGCCGGTGGTCAGCCCGGCGGGGGCGAGGAGCCAGGCGCGGTTTTCGCGGACGGCAATCACCCCCAGTCCGAGGGTGAGGGTGGCGAAAAAGACACCGGCGCTGTCCACCGTGAAAAAGTGGGCGTTTTGAATGCTCAGGACGGTGGTGGACATGAGCAGGGCCATCCAGGAGGCGAACCCCGGGGGGCCGAGACGGAAGGCGAGGAGGAAAACCAGTAAAACCGTTCCGGTGCTCCAGAGGGCGGAGAGAAGACGACCGGTGCGGGCAATGTCGGCCAAATGGGTGTCGCCCCGGGCCTGACTCAGGGCGTGGGTGGCGAAAAGGGGTAGGGTGCCGTACACATACCGAAGCTGATCGGGTTGATTGTGGGGATTGAGGGGGGAGCGGTCGGTCTCGAAATACTCGCGGAGGGTTTGCGGGGTTTCCAGTCGCTCGGCCACCATGCAAAGGAACCGTTCGTCCGGATGCAACAGATGTCCCTCGTCCCAATTGTGTCCGGCATGACGCAAGGCGAAGGCGAGGGTCAGCACGCAAAGGGCTTGGAAAAAAATGAGGAGCTGCGACGGCTGCGGTCGGCGCACGAGGCGGAGGAACTTCATGGGGCGGGGTCCCGGGTGAGGAGCAGGAAGGAATTGGGTTGCGGAAATTCGCCGGGGCCGGGGTCGGGAATGTCCCGGAAGAGATAATAGCGCAAAAATCTCCGCCGTTTTTCCGGTTGGCGAAGCAGGTGGATGAAATTTTCACGGGTGAAGGCATGCCAGTCCTGCCGGGGCCAGTGGATCATCACGAAGCTGCCGCGCGGGGTCCACTCGGTGCCCACGTAGGCCTTGCGCATGTGCAGGGGCACCAGGGCGACCGACGCGTAATCGGGGAGTGGATCGATGGTATCCGCGTAACTGACCTTCTTTTCCCGGAAATACCAGGCCAGGGGCCATGCGAAATCCGGGTGAACCAGCACGTGTTTGTCGGGATGCTTTTGCAGATGCCGTTCGATGATGCCGATTGCGGTTTTGAGGTGTTCGCCCCCGTGCGCGAAGTAGAGGGGTTCCGCTTGGGAGGCGGCGTTGGGACCGTTGGCGCGAATGCTGTTGACGGCGTAGTGCAGGCAAAGCAGGGTCAGCACGGTGGCCATGGCCCGTTTTTGCCTGTATCGTGGCCGCTGGAAATACGCCGCGAGCGCGGGCCCCGCCAGCAGGCAGAGCGGCAGGCTGATATGAATCATGAGCCAAGGCATGCGTTCGCCCGCCCAGGAGTAAATGGCGAAATTGCCCAGCAGCCAAAAAATGAAGACGGCCCGGGCGGGATTTCGGATTCGTTTGAGCCCCAGGCTGGCGGCCACGATCAGGAGGGGCTCGTATATGAGGTGCAGGCTCAGATAGAACAAGGGGTCTTCGCTGCCGCGTTGCACTTCGTGCTGGGCCAGCCAGTATCCCAGACTGCCTGCAAC
>PXAS01000193.1 GCA_003565815.1 PVC group bacterium | reverse complement strand
TTTACAAAAGCCCATGTTCGACATTCCCCTTCTCACCGTCCACGCTTACGGCCAAGTGACGGCGGAGACGTTGCTGCGTTCGTTGATGGTGCGTTCGCCGCCCCGGGCCGGCGTGGAGACCATGAACCCGTAGGTTTCGCCCGATTTGGGGGTAAAGCTGTTTAGCGGGGCTCTGCTGATATGTCCGCCCGTTCCGCGAACGGATGCGGTCCCTTTGGAGGTTTGGCCGCTGCGCATCCAGTCCCAAGTGGCCGCATGCCAGGTGCCACCGACGTTGACGAGAATCCAGACATTGCCGTTGAGAGGGCCGCCGTCGCTGGCCCGGGTACTTGCCGTGGGCCACTGATCGGCTTGGGTGTGCTTCAATTCAAGGGTGGCGCCACTGACGCGGGCATTCAGGGTGGAGGTTTGCGCCCAGCCGGAAATGTTCGTGTCCAACCAAACCACGCCTTCAAGCGGGATTTCATCGGCGTTGTTTTGATTGCCGTTGCTGCCGTTTTCGCCATTTCCATCCGCGGGAGCGGCCTCTTCTGCGGCCGGAGGGGCGGGTTCTTGGCTTTGCGGCGTCCGGCGGGGCGCGTCATCGATTTCGCAGCCGCTGAAAAGCAGGGCAAAACATGGAATCAACGCAAGGAGTTTGAAAGAAATATGGGTGCGCATTTGCGAGAAGGTCCTTGATAAGGATTCGGGTTGGAAGAACGAGTACTCCTTATGGATATCGAAATCATTTGCATGTTCAAATCAATCTTGAAAATATTTTGTATGCCTGAAGGGGGAGATTTTTGCAAATCTCTCATGGATTCAGGTTTACGCTTGCGCACTGATACGATGCGGCTACATTCCGGGCATGAAGCTTTTTTCCTGCACGTCTTGCGGCAACCGCATTTTTTTTGAAAACGTTCAATGTACGGCCTGCGGGGCGGCTTTGGGGTTTGTGCCGGAGCGGCTGAACCTGGCGGCCTTTGAACCCGCGGGGCAGGGACTGTGGCGGGAACTGGGCGGGCGGGGACGGTTGTACCGAAAATGTGCGAATTACGAACATCAAGCCGTTTGCAATTGGATGGTCCCCGCGGACAGCCCCGATTCCTTTTGTCCGGCCTGTGCCTTGAACCAAACCATTCCCGACCTCACCCAGCCGGGAAATCGGGACCTTTGGGCGAAAATGGAGACGGCCAAACGCCGTTTGGTGGTGTCCCTGATGCAATTGGGCTTGCCCTTGGCTTCTTCACAGGCAGGCGTTCGCCCGCTTGCGTTCGATTTCCTCGCCGATACCCCGCCCACGTTCCATGACAGCGGACGGGTGTTGACGGGGCACAAAAACGGGTTGATCACCTTGAACATTGCCGAGGCCGATCCCGTGGTGCGCGCGAAAATGCGAGAGGAAATGGACGAACCCTACCGAACTTTGTTGGGGCATTTCCGTCATGAATCCGGTCACTATTATTGGGATTTGTTGGTGCGTGACACGTTTGCAATCCATGAATTCCGGGAACGCTTCGGAGATGAACGTCTCGACTATGGCGAAGCTTTGGCCCGGCACCATCGTCAGGGTCCGCCGCCAAATTGGCGGGACGGATATGTGAGCGCCTACGCCAGTTGTCACCCTTGGGAGGACTGGGCGGAATCCTGGGCCCACGTGTTGCATATTCTGGATACCCTGGAAACCGCCCTGCAGTTCGGCTTGCGCTTGGATGGGGAGGGGACGCGGGGCGCCCCCGAAGATACCGCATTCGCACTCGATCCCTTCCGTCATGCGAATTTCAATGAAATTTTCGAGCGCTGGATGCCGTTGACTTTTGCCCTGAACAGTCTGAACCGCAGCATGGGACACGAGGATGCCTACCCATTCGTGCTGCCGCCGGCGGTGGTGGAAAAATTGGCCTTTGTTCATCGGGTGGCCACGGGGAGCGGGAGAGACGGTTGAGCAGTGACGAGTGTTGAGTGCGGAGGAATGCGCACAAAAAAAAGAGGCCTTGCGGCCTCTTTTCGGGGGGGGATGCTCTCGCTGCATTCAGGCGAGTTCGGAAGCGACTTTCTTTTCGGCCTGCAGCCAATAAATCAAGTCGTCGCCGGCAAACCCGTTTTGTTCGGCAATGAAGTAGGCTTCCTGCTGAACCCGCTGATAGCGTTCCTCGGGCGAGATCGCGCCTTTTTTGCTTGCGGCTTTTTTGGCGGGCGCTTTTTTCGCCGGCGCCTTTTTGGCCGGAGCTTTTGCAGCGGGCGCTTTTTTGGCGGGGGCCTTTTTCGCGGCGGTTTTGGGAGCAGCGGTCGTGGTCGACTTTTTGCTCGCCGACTTCGCAGCCGGCTTCGTTTCAGTGGTTGTTTTTTTCTTTGCGGGCATGATGCCTCTCCTTTGTTTGGTTGATTTCCCTTATTCCTTGAATAAGGACTGTATTTTCAACCAACATTTTCAAAGATGCAAGACTTAAAAAGGAACAAAGTGATGAAAAATACAAAAACGTTGGGGGCGGAGATGTCCCTGTATGTGCAATCGGCGCTGCACGATGCGTTTCCTCAGATGATCCCAAACGATTTCGAGGCGGCGGTGGTTCCAACCGCGGATCCCCGCAACGGGGATTATCAATGCAATGACGCCATGGCATTGGCCAAAATTTTACGCAAGGCGCCCCGTGAAATTGCCGCCGCCATCGTGGAAGCCCTGGAACGACCGGCGCGCACGGCGGAAATGGTTTCCTCCCTGGAAATCGCCGGACCCGGTTTCATCAATTTTCGCCTGAACCCGGAGTGGGTCGCGGACCGTTTGTTGTCCATCGAAGACGATCCTTGCCGGGGCACCCCACAGGTCGGGGAGGCGAAAACCGTGGTCATTGACTATTCCAGCCCCAACGTGGCCAAACCGATGCACATCGGCCACATCCGCTCCACCGTCATTGGCAACGCCCTGGACCGCCTGCACAGGTTTTGCGGGTTTCGGGTGCTGTCCGACAACCATCTTGGCGATTGGGGCACGCAGTTCGGGCTGATCATTCTCGGATATCGTCACTTTGTCAATCCCGAGGCCCTGGAGGCTTCCCCGGTGCAGGAACTGGAGCGGGTCTACGTGGAAAGCTACCGGAAATCCAAGGAAGACGATGCCTGGATGGATCAGGCGCGCAGGGAATTGGTCAAATTGCAGCAGGGGGACGAGGAAAACCTGGCCCTGTGGAAAAAATTCGTGGCCCTGAGCATGGGCGAATTCGAGAAAATCTATGATCGCCTGGGCGTGCGCTTCGACCTCACCCGCGGGGAGAGTTATTACAACGCGGATTTGCCCGGGGTCCTGACCCGTTTGGATGAAGCCGGATTGTTGGTCGAGAGCGACGGCGCCATGGTGGTGGATCTGGAGGCGGAAACCCTCGGGGTCTGTATCGTGCGCAAAACCGACGGGGGCTTTAATTATGCCACCACCGATCTGGCCACGGTCTTCAGCCGGGTGCGGGATTTTGAGCCGGAAACGATTTTGTACGTGACTGACGAACGCCAGCAACGGCATTTCCGTCAGTTTTTCACCGTCTGCGAAAAACTCGGGGTGGACGTGAACCTGGAACACGTGTGGTTCGGGCTCATGCGCCTGCCGGAGGGGACCTTCAGCACCCGGGAGGGCAATGTGATCAAATTGGAGGTGCTCTTGGACGAGGCCGAACGCCGGGCCCTGGAAATTGTGCGCTCCAGCAGTCCCGATTTGCCGGAAGCCCAACAGCGGGATGTGGCCCGGGCCGTGGGGATCGGCGCGCTAAAGTATGCGGATTTGTGTCAAAATCCGCAAAGCCTGGTGACGTTTACCTGGGACAAGGCCATGGCCCTGGACGGCAATTCCGCGCCCTATTTGCAATATGCCCACGCCCGTATCCGCAGCGTGCTGGACAAACATGCGGCCCAATTCCCCGCCGACACCTTGGGGGACGCGCGTCCGGCTTGTGCCCTGCCTCCCGAACAAGCCCTCGGTCTGAAATTGGCCCGCTTCCCGGAAGCGGTTCTCGGCGCCACCCGACATTACCGTCCCAACTACCTCGCCGATTATCTCTATGAACTGGCCAGGGAATACAGTACCTACCATCAGTCGGTGCCGTTTTTGAAATCCGACGACGGGGTGCGCGAATCCCGCATGCGGCTGATTCGCATGGTGGCGGACACCTTGAAAACCGGTCTGGACCTTCTGGGCATCGAAGCGCCGGAAAGAATCTGATTTTCAGATTTACCCACGGCAAAAATCCGTTACACTGTCAAAGTTCTTTCTGAAACCTATCACTCCAAAAGGAAATCAACATGTCATATTTAACAAACGATAAAGTCGTGATTCTCGGCGCCGGCGGCGCCATTGGCTCCAACATGATGCAGGCGGCGCTGACCATGGGCCTGTCCCCCAATGTTTGCGGATACGATCCCTACGGACCCGGATTGCAGGGCGCCGCCGAAGAAATGTACCACTGTGCCTTTCCCGGGGCCAAACTGACCTGGACCACCGACATTGGCGAAGCCTTGACCGACGCCAAGTACATCATCTCTTCCGGAGGCGCCCCCCGGAAAGACGGCATGACCCGCGAGGACCTCCTCAAAGGAAACGCGGAAATCGCGGCCCAGCTCGGGAAAGACATCAAGACCCATTGTCCGGATTTGAAATTTTTGGTGGTGATCTTCAATCCCGCCGACATCACCGGTTTGGTGGCCCTGGTGCATTCCGGTTTGCCGCCTTCCAAAGTGGGGACCCTGGCCGCCTTGGACTCTACCCGTTTGCAAACCGCCCTGTCCCAACATTTTGGCGTGCAACAGGACGAAGTCACCGGATGTCGCACCTATGGCGGTCACGGGGAAATGATGGCCGTGTTTGCCTCCACCGCGAAAGTGCGGGGGACTCCGCTCACCGATTTGATTGGGACGGACAAACTCTCCGCCGAGAAATGGGAGGAAATCCGGGGCAACGTGTCTCAAGGTGGTAAAAAAATCATTCAACTCCGCGGCCGCAGTTCTTTCCAAAGTCCGGCGCACCAATCCGTCATGATGGTCAAGGGCGTGATCGAAGGCGAAGGCTATCCCTGGCCCGTGGGCGGCTACGTCAACGACTTCGGGTTTGAAAAAATCATGATGGCCTTGGAAACCGAACTCACCGGCGAGGGCTTGAAATTGTCCATGCCGGAAGGTCTGCCGGAAGAGATCGACGCGCTCAAGGCTTCGTATGCGCATTTGACCAAACTGCGGGACGAGGTCATCTGCATGGGCGTGTTGCCTCCCTTGGACCAGTGGTCGACGGTCAACCCGAATTTGTAATCCGGGCTTGATTTTTGTCCCGACACCCGGCTAACATGGCCGGGTGTCTTTTTTTGCCCCCTTCATTCAAAACGCCCGTGACCGGGAATTGTTTCCGCTTCCGCTGAATCGGGTTTTGGTGGCGTGTTCCGGGGGGATGGACAGTGTGTTCCTCCTGCATGTGCTTTGGCACTGCCGCGGGGAACTCAACTTGGATTTGTGCGTGGTGACCTGCGACCACGGATTGCGTCCCGACAGCGCCGCCGATGCGGAATGGGTGCGGAAACTGGCCTGGTCACTGGGCTTGCCCTGTCATTGGCTGGAACTGGAAGTCCCCGCACACCGCACCGGCAAGGAATCGGTGGAGATGGCGGCCCGCCGTCTGCGACTGGACGCCTTTGCGAAACTGGCCGGGGAAACCGGCGCCGATGCGGTGGCCCTGGGTCATCACCTGGACGATCAGGCGGAAACGGTGTTGATGCGCCTGTGTCGCGGGACGGGCCCGCGGGGGGCGGCGGGAATGCGTTGGGTGCAATCGGTGGGCGCCTTGCGTTTGGTGCGTCCGTTGTTGGACACCCGACGTGAAACCATCGAATCGCTGCTCGGATCCTGGGGACGTACCTGGCGGGAAGATGCCAGCAACCGCGATCCGGCTTTTACGCGCAATCGGGTGCGCCATGAAATTTTTCCGTTTCTGGAAACCACGCTCAATCCCGAATCCCGATTACATTTGGCGGAATTCGCGGAACAGCAACGGGAATTGGACGAATGGGTGTCGCGTGAGGCTCGGCGGGAGTTTCATCGTTGCAGGGTGGGGGAGGGGTTGGATTTGAGTCGGTGGCGGGACTTGCCGAGGATGATGCGTCTTCGCATTTTGCTGTCGTTTTTGCGACAGAGCGGCGTGGAGGTATCCGGAGTGAACCGAAAACGCTGGCAGGACTTTGAGTCCGCATTGTCCGTGCCCCGCCGGGAATCGCGTCAGTGGCATTTCAGCGGCGTGGTGTGGGTGGCCGAAAGCGGCAAACTCATGCCGCTGGCGGCAAACATTGCCTTCGATCCCGTGTCGCTCCCGGTGCCAGGGGACTGTTTGTGGCCGCCGCTTTCCAGAAATATCGCCGCCGCACTGGCGGGAGAAGTGGACCGAAACGCTTCTGCGGTCACGGACATACAAAAGACCCTCACCGCTTTTTGCCGGGCGCCCTCCGCCCCGTTCGAGATCAGGGCCCCGGCAGTCGGAGATCGATATCGTCCCCTCGGGCTCCAAGGCAGCGCCAAATTGTCCGATCTGTTTATCAACGCGCGAATTCCCTCCCGCATCCGCAAGCGCTGGCCGGTGGTCACCTCGGGCGGGGAGATCGTCTGGGTGCCCGGGTTCAGGGTTGCGGAGGCCTGGAAGGCGGACGAAACCGGGCCCTGCGTCAGGCTGCAACTTATTTGATCTTTTCGAACAGGTAGACTAAAATTTCCTTGGACATTGGATGTTCCTTGTTGGGTGTTGAATATTGGAAAAGGAAAATATCCAATATCCAACAAGGAATGTCCAAATTTCAAGGCAAGAACTGCTGACGCCACCCGCCGCCATTCCCGGCTGAAGGGTTGTTTGTCACTCCGCACTCGCAACTCGTAACTCCAAATGGCACACCCGTTTTTCTTCTTGGCAGGTTCATTGTTTTCTCCTCACCAGCGCCAGCAGGGCCGTGGGGATGGGGGCTTTGTCCCAGGGAAGTTGGTGTTTGGTTTTGAGAACCCGGTTGTGGGCGGTTTCATTGGGGAAGGCGGCTTCCCGGTTTTCCAGCTCTTTGACGGAAGAGGCGCAGTCGCCGCCTTCGGTGACACCGGGTCTTTTGGCATTGAAGGCGAGGCAGCCGTAGGGTTTGTGGTCGGGGTGGATGGAACATCCCCGGGGGCCGGGGGTGTAAAAGGGACAGGTGTAGGTTTTGCGGAGGGTGCGACGTCCGTCCCCGGTTTCCCGGTCGAGGCGGTAACGTTCCACGGTTTCTTGCAGACGTGCAAAGAGTTCCGGGGTCCAGCGTCCTTCCGCTTCCAGCCGGGTTTTCATGTCCAGCGCTTCCACCGGGGTGATGCGCATGGAGTTGGCCACGAACGTGCAACAGACACCGGTGCAGGCGGCGCAGGTGTGGCCGGTCTCGTTGACCGCCCGCATGTGGGCGCGGAGATTGGCCCGCCTTTCGGCGGGCGGGGCCAGCGGGGTTATTTCGCCTGCTGAACTTTCCATGCCTCGTATTCCTTGAGCGTGCCGGGATAATCAATGATTTGCCCATCGCGGATGTCGAAAATCCGGGTGGCGAGACTTTGAATGAATTCCCGGTCGTGACTCACGAACAGCACGGTGTTTTCAAAAAGGCTGATGGCGTAGTTGAGCGATTCGATGCTTTCGAGGTCGAGGTGGTTGGTCGGTTCGTCGAGGGCCAGCACATTGCCGCCGCTCATGATCATGGACGCGAGGATCAGGCGGGCCTTTTCACCGCCGCTCAACACCTCGCACGGTTTGAAGACGGCGTCGCCCCGGAAGAGCATGCGTCCCATGGCGGAGCGGAGTTCGGTTTCTTTCTGTTGTTCGTCGGTACAGAATTTGGCCAGCCAGTCCATGGCCTGGCGTCCCGCGACCAATTTGGTCATGGGGTCCTGGGGAAAAACGGAAATATCCACGGTGTCTCCCTGCCGGACGGTCCCGTGGGTGGGTTCCAGTTCGCCGCAGAGGATGCGCAACAGCGTGGTTTTGCCGACGCCGTTGTTGCCGATGATGGCCACTTTCTCATCGGGACCGATGAGGGCGTTGAAATCGGAAAACAGGGTTTCATCGTAGCGGTGGCCGATGCCCTCGCATTCCAGAACCTTGTCCCCGAGCCGTTCCCGGGCTTCGAACCGAAGGTAAGGCGACACCCGGGAGGAGGGTTTCATTTTGTTGACTTCGATTTTCTCCAGCTCTTTCTGGCGCGAGGTGGCCTGCTTGGCTTTGCTGGCATTGGCGGAGAAACGGTTGATGAAGGTTTGCAATTCCTGGATGCGCTTTTCCTTGGTGGCGTTCTCCCGCTGCCGTTTTTCCAGCAGCATGGCGTTGGTTTCCATGAACTCGTCGTAATTTCCGGTGAACATGCGGATTTCCTGGTAATCCAGGTCGGCGGTGTGCGTGGAGACGGCGTTGAGGAAAAAGCGGTCGTGGGAAATGACGATGACGGTGCCGACGTACTGCTGCAGAAAGGTTTCCAGCCAGTCGCGGCTGGTCATGTCGAGATAGTTGGTGGGTTCGTCGAGGAGAAGGACGTCGGGGGTGCCGAAGAGCACTCGCGCCAGCAACACGCGGAACTTGAGTCCGGCGGCCAGTTCGCTCATTTGGGCTTCGTGGCTGTCTTCGGGAATGCCGAGGCCGACAAGAAGTTTGGCGGCATCGGTTTCCATGGTATAGCCGCCGGCTTCGCCGAATTCATCTTCGATCAAGCCGATGCGTTCCTCTTCCCCGGGCGTCAGTTCTGCGGCGGTATAGAGGTGCTCGCGTTCGAGATGAAGCTTCCAGAGTTCTTCGTTGCCCTGATAGACCGTGTCCATGACGGTTTGGTCATCGAAGGTGTTGTGATCCTGGCGCAGATAGCCCATGGTGCAGCCGCTGTCGAGGGCGACTTCCCCGGAAGAGGGTTCGAGCTGGCCGGAGAGAATTTTCATGAAAGTGGATTTGCCGGAGCCGTTGGCCCCGATGAGGCCATAGCGGTTGCCGGAACGGAATTTGACGCTCACGTCTTCGAAAAGCGTTTTTTCGCCATAGCGCATGGTAATGGAAACTGCGGAAATCATAGAAAAGGTGTCCAAGGTTGTGGTTGGAAAAGCGGGCTGATTTTTCAGCTTGCGCCTTCTGTCATGGGTTTGCCCATCTTGCAAGGGTTTTTCCTGTGCGGGGGGCGACGATTTCGCGATTCAGGACGGTTCACCCGTTCCATTTGCGGGCAGGGGAGATGTGGATGCGGCCGTGGAGGTTTTTTCTTTTCCCGGGGAGTGCACGAGCGAGAAAACGACGGGGATGAGCAACAGGGTGATGAGGGTGGCGCCGGTGAGTCCGCCGACCACGGCTCGCGCGAGGGGCGCCTGGGCAT
>PXAS01000406.1 GCA_003565815.1 PVC group bacterium | reverse complement strand
CGACTTGCCCGCCGATCACGCCCCGGCTGCCGCCGGCCGTGGTCAATTCCGTCACCAATGCCGCCGGTGGATGGGGCAGGGGGGCGTGGGTTTCGGCGAGCCATTGGCAGGCCAGCGTCAGGAGCGCATCCCCGGCCAGCAACGCGTTGGCTTCGCCGAATTGGATGTGGGTGGCGGCCTTGCCGCGCCGGATGGCATCGTCGTCCATGCAGGGCAAATCATCGTGGATGAGGGTATAGGCGTGGAACGCCTCCAGAGCCAATGCCGGACGAAGGGCGCGGCTTGCTTCCGCGCCCAGGGTTTGACAGACGGTCAGGGCGAGAATGCCGCGCAGACGCTTGCCCCCGCCGAGGCAGGCGTAGCGCATGGCCTCGTGCAAAACCTCCGGGCGTTCGTCGGCGGCGGGAAGCGCTTCCGACAGGGCGGCTTCGATCCAGTTCTTGCCCGTGGAAAGCCATTCCGAGAGGGGCAGTTCGTCATTTTGAAAGGGGGTCAGATACGGTGCGTTGACATTCATGCCGGATCGTCATATAATTTCATTTGAATTTTACAATCTTTCAACTGACCCAAGTTCCCCAATTTCAGGAGATTTTTCATGCCGACCTATGACTACTATTGTACCGAGTGTGATTATGAAACAGAAGCCTTTCACGCCATGAGCGCGGCGCCGCTGAAGGATTGTCCGGCTTGCGGCAAGCCTGCGTTGAAGCGCAAAATCGGCACGGGCGCCGGTTTGATTTTCAAAGGATCGGGCTTTTATGAGACCGATTATCGGAGTGAAAGCTACCAAAAATCCGCCAAAGCGGAGAAAAGCGGTGGCGGGGAGGCCAAGCCATCCGATTCGAAAACCGAAGCGAAGCCCGAGTCGAAATCGGAGTCGAAGCGCGACGCCAAGCCTACGAAGGAATCCGCCGCCAAACCGCAAACCTCCGCTCCGGCGGCAAAACCCTGATGTCCAAGCCTCCCAAGGACAAACCCTGGGTGCGCTGCCCCGCTTGCGGGGCCGCGAATGATGTCGGTCGCCCTTTCTGCACCAAGTGCGGCGCCCGCATGTATTCGGGATCGGGTCCGCCCCCCTTGGTGAATCAACCCCGCAAGCATACCCTGCGTCACGCGCTTTTGAGCATGGTGGTTTCCTTTTGCGTGATTACCGCCGTGATTTTCACCGGGCTGGTTCTGTGGCCGTTTGCGTTGTCGGGGGACGTCGGCTCCCCGGCCCTGGCCGAGGAGACGGCGCGCACCTTGGCCCTGTTCAATCATGCCGTGGAAAACAACCGCTATCTGCCCGCCCAAATCGTGACCGAGCCGCAATTCAATGCCTTTGCCCGGGAACAGGCCGAGGGAAAGGGAAAAATGAAGATCGACATTCAACCCTCGCGGATCGAGTTGGTCGCCGGCGAGCCTTTTTTGGGGCTGACCGTGACCACCCGGGTGGTGTTGACCCGACAAAACCGCGCCGGCCCCTTTTCCTTGCACGGGGTCTGGTGGGGACATTTGCCCTTGCCCAAAGCCACGGCGCGGGCAAAAACCCGGACGCTCGCCCGTCGATTTGAGATCGAAGCCCTCCCCGAACTTTGGGACCGGGTGCAAATTGAAAACGCCGAAAGCGGGCGCATGGTCCTGGGCCTGCGCTCGGAGCGCGGGGGAGAATAGGGTGCGGGTGCTTTTGCAACGTGTTCTGGAGGCCCGGGTGGATGTGGACGGTGAGACGGTCGGCCGCATTGGCCGGGGCTTTTTGCTGTTCGTGGGCATGGGGAAAGGGGACGGCGAGGCGGAATGGAGCTGGATGGCGCGCAAAATCGCGGGCTTGCGCATTTTCGAAGACGAGGCGGGGAAAATGAACCTGCCGCTTTCGTCGGTGGAAGGGGCCTGCCTGGTGGTCAGTCAATTCACCCTCTATGGCGACTGCCGGAAGGGCTTTCGACCGGGGTTCACCGAGGCCGCGCCCCCGGAAGCCGCCAGGATGGGAGTGGCCCGGTTTGCGCAGGCCTTGCGCGATCTGAACGTCCCCGTGGAGACCGGAACCTTCCAGGCCCATATGCGGGTGTCGTTGGTGAATGACGGACCCGTGACCCTGATGCTTTCACGTGAACACGGCTGAACCCATGCGTACTTTTGTCGCCTTGATCCTTTTGATGTGTGGGGGCCCCCTGCGGGGCGTGGAGGAAACGGAATGGCGCACGGTCTTCAGCCCCAACCAGCGTTTTGTCGTGCAAAGTCTTCAGGCGGAATGGTCGCAGGCGCTTTCGGTGTGGGCGGGGAAAAGCGTACGCCTGCTGGAGCGGGAAACCGGCGAGAACATTCCCTTTGCCCGGCATGTGCCCCTGCGCATCGTTTTGCATCCCGAAGCGGAGGAAACACAACTTCGGGAAACGCAGGGGCGGGGACTTCCCCGTCAGGAAATCGTGGCCCCGGGCTTGGATGAACTGGACCACATCACGTTGGCCGATGCCTTTGTGCGGGCCTGTTTGCATCGGATTTTCGTTCAATACAAAGTCGATCCCGCCGCCGCCGTGCGCGCGCCCGACGGATGGGTGTACGGGTTGTCCCACCATTTGTTGGAGGGGGAGACCGAGCGCACCATGCGGGTGGGATTCGGGATGTGGCGGGAGCGACGGCTGCCGCCCCCCTGGCGGATTCTGGGGCAAACCACGCTTCCGGGGGATCCGGAAACCCGCGCGGCCGCGGCCTTGGCCGTCCGCTGGGCCCTTTCCTCCGGAGCGGAGCACGAAGACCTGTGGCGCCAATTTGCCGAAAACCAATCCCCGGGGCATCTTTGGTGGATTCGGCAATTCCCGCATGTACGCGACCTGCGTGAGCTGCAGATCGAGTGGGAACTGTGGCTGTCCCGGCGCGCCCGGGCGCAGATGGCGGATGGCGGGGGCGAAGAACTGGCGCAAGAGCGGTTGCGGCAGTTGTTGCGTTTTCGTCCCGGCGAATTCGGATTGGATGGAGACCTGCCCCGCTATGAATTCCTGCATTTCCGGGATCTCGAAGAGATGGTGGATGAGAAATGGGTGCGCCCCATGCTGGAGCAGTGGATGGTGCGGGTGCAACCGCTTCGATTCCGGCAATCGCCTGAATTCATCGAAACCGTGGACCATTATCTGGAGGCGGCCCGGCACTTGCTGGCCGCCGGACGATCCACCGGACGCCGCCGCCGGGAGGCGCTCGAAGCCTTCGGGAACAGTTTGCGGGATGCGGAGCATGTTTCCCCCCTGGAAAATGAAAGGTTGCAAGAAGGCGGCGATCTGTTGTAAGCTGTACACATGAAAGTCTCAATAGTGATTTTGTGTGTGTATGCTTTTACCCGGGGGCTTCTGTTTGCGGACGACCCGGCGGCTTCCCTGTGGGAAACCTATCAGGCCCATTTGGATGAAGCGGAGATGGAGGAGGAACTGGCGCTCACCCGGCTGGGGCGTCAGTACGGCGATCAATTGGATTTGCTTTTCGATCAGGCCCGCGAAGCGGCGGATTTTGAGGCGGCCAGGGCGGTTTACGAGGAGCGAAACCGATTTCGCGAAGAAAAAGCGGTGGAAATTGCCGACGCCGAACTCCCCTCGCTCCGGCACTTGCAAACCGTCTATCTGGATTCGGCTTTTCAAATTCAGCGCGACCGGGCCCGCAAAGTGGTTCGGTTGACCGCGCAAATGAACCAGGCCCTCGCGAATTTGGAACGTCAACTCACCAGTGAAAACCGCATCGAAGAGGCTTTGTCGGTTCGCGAATCCCGTGAAGAGCTGACGACTTCGGACCGTTATCTCCGCGACCGGAAACTGGCGGCGATGCGCGAGCGCTTCCCGCCGCCGGCGGACACCGAGGGCATCTGGCATGTCCTGCGCCCCCGGTCTTTTCAATCCCGCATGAATGCAAGCGCCGAGATCGGGGAAGATGGCGTTCTCTTTGTTTCCAAGGAATCGGGAGTGGACCAGTATCAACTCGAATTCGTGACCACCCTGCCGCGGGTCACCGCCATCCGGCTGGATGCGCTTGCGGATGAGCGTTTGCCCAACGGGGGGCCGGGCAACTCCCCGAGCGGCAATTTTGTCCTGAACCGTTTTCGACTTTTCGTGGAGAAGGGCGAGAACGATTGGGAGGAAGTCGACTTCGCCCGTGCGGAGGCCGGATTTTCCCAAGAGAATTGGGCGGTGGGAGGGGCGATCGAAGACGATGACCGGAGCGGTTGGGCCGTGCACCCGCGGGGAGGACGGGATCATCATGCGATTTTTTTCCTGGCGGATCCGCTGCGTCTTCCTCCCGGCACTCGTCTGCAGCTTCGCATGCTGCATCGCTATCCCAGTGGAGAGCATTGGCTGGCAAAATTCAGGATTTCGATCACGGATGCGGCGGACCCATTGGCGGAAGAAAATGGCGTGAATCCCTGAGCCCCTAGTACCCTGTCAACCAGAAATCTTCGGATAGGACCGTGAGATTCCGAGTGGATTTGTGCCCCGAAAAAGATAAGGCGATGCATTGCATCGTTGTTCTTTTTTGGGGTGCAAAGCCGCCGGAAGATCATGGCCCGCAGGGTTGGATCACATGAAGAATCTCAAAGGGAATTCGAAAGGCATTTGACAGAGTACTAGCCGTTCGAAAAGTCTTTTGCATGGATCAGACATACAAAACGTATTTTACGGTTTCTTGACATACCAATAACTTTTCCGGGGGCGACCGGGAAGGCAGGGGATGTAGAGATGATCGAGCCGCATGATGCGCCGGGGATTTTGTCCGGGAACACAGGCGCGGAAACCGCCGAGTTTGTCCGCGACCGCGGTTTCGTATCCGCATGCGTGCAACATGGACTCGGCGAGGCTGCCGCAAATGCCCCGGGGACAGCGGATTTGGGTGACGGGCTTGCCGAGTTTGTCCTCCAATTCGCCTTTGGACTGCTCCAGTTCGAAACGGATCGCATTTTCGCGGTCTTGATCGGTTTCGATTTGCAAAAAATATTGGCGGAACAAATAAGGGGCCGCGTTGGGGTCGTCGTGAATCCGCCGCACCACGGAGGGATCCACGTCATGTTTGAGGGCATTGCTCAGGCGGGTGCGGGTGGGCAGCAGGGGATGAAACACATTGGAGGGGCCAAGGTGTTTGAGCGGTTCGCCGGGATCGCTGATCACGGGCCAGTCCAGCAGCGGCATGACGGTTTCGGGCAGGATTAGCCGTTGGAATTGGTCGCTGCAAAAAATTTGCGCGTGCGACCAGGAATGGGACTGAACGTCCACGCGGCCTTCGTCGGCAAGGGCGCGGAGTTCCTCCCAGGTGCAAAAGGGGTTCGCGGTATGGTCAATGGCGGGATCGTGGCCGGGTTCGCGCCAGGTCGGACGCAATTTTTCGCCATGTTGGATACGTCCGGGAATGGCGAAAGTGACGGCCCGCATGTCGTAACGCCGCAGGAGGGGCGCGACCACGGTCCACACGCTGGCCCAGGCGCCGTCGAACTGCAGGACCACGGAGGGGCCTTTGATTTCCCGTTTGCCGAGGACGATGTCCTGCAACTCGGAGGTGTGCAGGGTTTGATAGCCATTTTCCATCAGGTAGACCAAATGGGGCTCCAGATAGGGGAGGGTGACCTTGTCGAAGGAAAACACGGGCAAAAAATTTCCGAGCTTCGCGCCGTATAAAAACGTGGGATACCGTCCGGTGCAGATATCCAGCGGTTTCCGCAGCTTGGTGTTTCTTTCGCCGAAGGGAACGGGGTTTCGCGGCATTCAGATTCCCCTGACGATCTCGGAGACCAAGCGGGGACCGCGGTAGATCAGCCCGCTGTAAACTTGCACCAGGGAGGCGCCGGCATCGAGTTTTTCCCGGGCGTCGGCGGCGCTGAATACACCGCCCACGCCGATGATGGGGAGTTTGCCGTCGAGCCGTTCCGCCAAGCCCCGGACCACTTCGGTGGCGCGTTGCCGCACCGGGGCGCCGCTAAGTCCACCCGCCTCTTTTGCGAGGGGATGGCCGGCGACGGCGCTGCGGTCGAGGGTGGTGTTGGTGGCGATGACGGCGTCCACTTTGAAGCGCAGGAGGGTTTCGGCGATGAAATCCAGTTGGGTTTCGTCCACGTCGGGGGCGATTTTCACGGCCAGGGGCGTTTTTTTGCCTTCGGCTTTTTCCAGTTTGGCGGCGGCGTCGGTGATGGTGCGCAGCAACCCGGCGAAGGCGTCGCCTTTTTGCAGTTCGCGCAGGTTGGTGGTGTTGGGAGACGAGATGTTGATGGCAATATAGTCGGCACGGCTGTACACGGCTTTCAGACAGGTGACGTAATCCTCGGCGGCCCGTTCGATGGGGGTGTCGAAGTTTTTACCGATGTTGATGCCGAGGACGCCGTCCCAGGTGGATTGGGCGATTCGGGCCAGCAGTGCTTCGACGCCCTCGTTGTTGAAGCCCATGCGGTTGAGGATGCCCTCGTGTTCCGGGAGCCGGAACAGGCGGGGTTTGGGGTTTCCGGGTTGCGGACGCGGGGTAACGGTGCCGAGTTCGAGAAATCCAAAGCCGAGAGAGCCAAAGCCTTCGATGCAGACGCCGTTTTTGTCCATGCCCGCGGCCAGGCCCACCGGATTGGGGAAGCGGATCCCCATCACTTCGACGGGGCGTTCGGGTACGGACCCGGCGAGAAAATGGGGTTTTCCGGCGCGGGCGGTGCGCTGGAGGATCTTCAGGGTGTTCTCATGAACCTTTTCGGGGTCCATGCAAAAGGCGATGCGTTTGAAAAGTGGATACATCATACGTCCCTATGGTTACAGACAGTGGAAAAATCAAGCCTTAGGAGAGATGCGTTTCCACCGGATCCCCGGTTTCCACGCCGAGTTTTTTCGCGGCGGACCCTTTTCGGATGGCGATCTCCAAAAATTCGTGGGATCCGGTCAGGGCCAGACAATCGCCTTCGTCCACATCGCCATAGGTGCGGTGCAGTCCCTTGAGGTGAACGTCCTGGCGTGGGAGGATGACGGACCAGCTTTCGGAAACGGCGCCCGCGGGCAGGCGGATGTTGGTGATGACGTTGCCGAAATGATCGACGTGAACCACTTCGCCGGGATCGGGCGCGGTTTGGGCGGTGGCCCAGGGTTCCAGAATCGGGTTGATCGGGTCTCCGCAAACGGCCATGACTTCCCCTTCCTGCACCATGAGGGCGGCGGCGTGTGCGAAGAGATCCCGCCCGTGAAACGTGTTGGAGACTTGGTCGGGACGCCAGGAACGGTCGGAAAGACGCCAGGCGCGCGGATCGCGGGATTCGTTGAACACCCAAGAAAAAAGGCCGTTGTCCGGACCAATGAAAAACTGGCCGTCGGCGACGGCCACCAGGGCGTTGCGGGAAGTGCCGACGCCGGGATCGATCACGGCCACGTGAACGGTGCCGCGGGGATAAAAGCGGGCCGCGGTTCGCAGGGCCCATGCCCCGGCGCGAATGTCGCCGGGCGGGATGTCGTGGGTAATGTCCTCCACCAAGGCCAGGGGCGCGGTTTGGCGAATCACGCCTTTCATGGCGCCCGCGTACCCGTCCCGGGTGCTGAAATCCGTGGTGAGGGTGATCAGGCGTTCGGGGGCGGCGATGTGCATGGCGGAAAGGGGTCAGGAGTGGTAGGCCGAACAGGGGACTTGCGAGCCCTCCGCGGGAGACTCCATGGCGTGGATCTTGTCCCGGAGCCGGGCGGCTTCCTCGAAATTCTCCATGTGGATGGCGTACTGGAGCTTGTGCTTGAGCTTCAAAACAGGATTTTCGGTGTCATTCTCCTCCGTGCGTTCGCGCAAATCCTGAATGAGTTCCAGCAAAATGCCCAGTTCCATGCAGTCTTCGCCCGGGAATTCGTCCTCATCCATTTCGTCGAGAAATTCCCGAATGAGGCCCATGGCGCGTTCCACCTGGTCCACGGCTTCGTCAATCCGGCCCTCGGCGGCGAGTTTTTCCGCCTTGGCCCGGGCATTCATCATATGGACATAGGGTTTGAATTGGATGAACTCCCAAACGAGGTCGTCGGATTCCGCGAATTTTTCCACCAATTGGAAAATGGACAGGCTGTGACGGGTATCGCGGATGACGCGGTCGTAATCCTTGAGCACCATGAGGGCGAGGTAGCGGTAATAAAACTGCACGCATTCCTGTTGGAGTTCGGCACAGGCATCGCCGTCCAGGCTGGGGCCGGCCCGCCGGTCGGTGATCATCTTGCGGCGATAATAGTCAAAAGCGGAATCCTGGTCGTGGGGCCGTCCGCCGTCGGGACGTCCGTCGAGTTTCATTTGTAAAATCCCCAAATCGAGCCGCAGTTGTACTTCTTCGTTTTGATCGTGGGTTTCCACAAGCCGCGCGGTAACGGAGGTGGGATCGAACGGCCATGCTTGCATCATTGCGGACAGATCATTTGTGTTTTTCATATTGGATTCCTTTCACCCGCAATCATAGAGCCGACAATTTGAAATGCAATCCCCGACCCCGTTTGATTTTTTCAGGATCCGATGCAAGGAAGGAGGATGGAAACCGCGACTTCTGAAAAAATACCCGTTTGGTTTGATATCGACGGCACGCTTTTGCACACCAAGGCGGGCCATGGCGCCTTTCGCGTGGCCTTGGAGGAAATTTATGGGTGGCGGGACACCTTGGTGGAGGTGCGCTTCGCGGGCAACACTGATTTGCGGGTGTTGCTCGACCTCGCGGAGAAGCACGGCGGCTGTCCCCGGGAAACCCGACGCAAACAGGAATCGTTTTTCACGCGCATGGCCGAGCATTTGGACCGGGGTTTGCATGCGGAAAGTCCCGAACTGGTGCCGGGGGCGTATGAATTGGTACATGCGCTTCAGTCCCGCGGGGACGTTTCCTTGGGATTGCTGACCGGGAACGCCCGTTTGTGCGCCATGATCAAGCTGCGCCATGTCGGGCTGGACATCCATTTCTCCGAAGGAGCTTTCGGCGACCAACATCATGATCGCAACCACCTGGCCCGCATGGCCGTGGAGCTGCTGGCGGGATCGGCGGGCATGAATGGCGGTCATGCCGCACGGAAAGGCCTCGTGATCGGCGACACCACCCGGGATGTGCGGGCCGCCAAGGAAATCGGGGCCCGCTGTTTGGCCGTGGCCACGGGATCGGATGGTCCGTATGAACTCAAGGCCGCCGGCGCCGAGCGGGTGGTGACCGATTTGCATCCCACCCCGGCGCTGCTGGACTGGATCCTGGCGGGCGAAGGCCATTTGGGGAAATGAACCACTGATCAAAAATTCATAGGGAAACCGCTAATCTACGCGCTTGGGATGGAGCGGGTCGTCTGTTCCGAGTCCCGGATTTAGGGCCTGTCGATTTATTTGCGAAGAAGAAAATTCAACCACTGATATCACTGATTTACACTGATAATAAAATATTAATG
>PXAS01000390.1 GCA_003565815.1 PVC group bacterium | reverse complement strand
GGGAATTCTGCGAATGGCGATGCCGTCCCGCGAATCATTTGTCGTTTCCAGTGGGATTCCGACGATGATCCGCAGTCCGGCGAAGCATCCGCAGGATCACCTCCATTTTTATTTTTTCATCTCTTATTTCACAATCCCAGTCCATCAGCGGGCCCCTGAAGGGATTGGCGGGGTTTTATGGCGGTTTTTTACGGAAGACCTTGCGACGGTTTGTTGTTTAAATCTCAAAAAATCAGTCGTAGGAACTTGCCGAATGGGCGGAAAAATGATTGTGAGATCCGCATGAATCCCTTTTCCGTCCCTACCCCTTCCCGGCCGCTTCGCGGCACCTTGCCGATGGTGGCCAGCAAAAGCGAAAGCAACCGGGCTTTGATCCTGCGCGCCCTCGCGGGTCCGTCCATTGAATTGGACAACCTCTCCGCCGCGCGGGACACCCGTCTGCTCTCCGCCCTGTTGGAAAGCAGGGAGGAGGTGCTGGATGCGCGGGACGCGGGCACCACCCTGCGCTTTCTCACCGCCTGGTGCGCCGCCGCCCATCGTCCCGCCCTCATCACCGGCACCCCGCGCATGCGGGAACGACCCATCGGGATTCTCGTGGACGCGCTCCGGGAATTGGGCGCGGACATCCGCTACGAGGGGAAAGAAGGCTTCCCGCCCCACCGTGTCATTGCGTTCGACCAAAAAACGCCACATGCCCGGGTGCGTGGCGATGTGAGTTCACAGTATATTTCCGCCCTGTTGCTGATCGGTCCGTTTTTGCCCATGGGCTTGGAACTGACCCTGACAGGCGAAGTGGCCTCCCGCCCCTATATCGACATGACCATTGAATGGATGGCCCGTTTCGGATTACGGGTGGAGGAAACTGAAAGCGGATTCCGGGTGCCAACCCAAAGCGCCACGGGCGGACGCTATGCGGTGGAGTCGGACTGGTCGGGCGCCGGATATTGGTACACGCTCATGGCGCTGGCCGGAGAGGGGGAACTGAAATTGATGCACCTGCGGGAAAAAAGTCTGCAGGGAGACCGTGCCCTGGCGGATTTGTTCGTGAATCTGGGGGTGCAAAGCCGCTTTGAAGCGGACGGGGTGGTCATCAGCCCCGGTCCAAGAGCGGATCATTTTACCGCGGATTTCACCGGAATTCCCGACCAGGCCCAGACCTTCGCGGTTTGTTGCGCGGGTCTGGGCATTCCCGCCCGCCTGAGCGGTCTGAAAAGCCTGCGCATCAAAGAAACCGACCGTATCGCCGCTTTGCAGACGGAACTGGCCAAATTCGGCTGCGATGCCGAAGTGGAAAGATACGGAACCGAAGGAGACGAAGCCCTGATCCTTCCGGGCACGCCCCTGAACGTAAACGGCCAAACGGTGCGCACGTACGAAGATCACCGCATGGCCATGTCCTTCGCCCCATTGTCGGCGCTTGGCGCCGTGCAAATGGACGATGCGGATGTGGTCGCCAAATCCTACCCGAGCTTTTGGGAGGATTGGGCGGTCATTTCGAAAAACGTCAGCGCATGATGCGGAATTCGGACCTGCGGTTCTGCGACCAGGCGCTTTCGCCCTGACCCATGACCGCGGGTTGTTCCTCGCCATAGCTGAGGGTTTGGATGCGCTCGGGGGAAATGCCGAAGCCCACCAGGGATTCCCGCACCGCCAAGGCGCGGCGTTCGCCCAAGGCCAGGTTGTACTCGCGGCTGCCGCGTTCGTCGGTGTGGCCTTCCACAATCACCACTTGGGCGGGATTGCTGCGGAGGTGATCGGCGGCCTGTTGGACTTTGTACACTTCGCCGGGCGCCACCCGATAACTGTCGAAGGCAAAATATACCGGCGCGATCGCGGCGTTGACCGGGGTGCGGTTGATGAAATCGCGACGGGCCATATCATCCTCTTCAAAGGGAATGCCCCAATCGCTTCCGTCCAATGTGCCAACGCCCCCTCCGGTTGGATCATAGTCGGGCAGATCAAGAATGTCACCCGCATCCGTTTGCGGACGGCGGCGACAGGCCGCGAAGGTCAGCAAGGAGGCGAGGAAAAAAAATCGGAAAATTGAAAAATATTGGGCTTTCATAATCGTGAGGTACTTTGCAGGAATGATGGATTGGAGTTGTGGGCGTGTGAAATTATCAAATTTGGGGCCGAACACAACATCGCCGTATTCGACCGCCGGAGAAAGCGGGATCAGCCTTCGGAAACGGGCAGCGCCCTCAGGGAGACCAAGTGGGCATATACCAATTTCCTCTTTCTCGCAACAATGGTATCGGGGGAGTCCCCCGTGTGTCAAGCAAGTAGAGCGAAGATTGATTGTTTATTGTGCGGGTGACCACCAAATGACGACCGTTGGGCGCCCAGGACGGGTCTTCGTAGTTGGCGTCCTCGGGACTGACGATCTGAACTTCCTGGGTTCGGGGATCGAGGATGGCGGTTTGATAGGTGCGCCCCACCCTGCGGGTGAAGGCGATTTGACCATTTTTGCCCCACACCGGGGAAAGATTTTCCGCGCCCCCGCGGGTGATTCGACTCGGTTCGCCGCCGTCGCGTCCCACCACATAAAGGTGCGGGCGCCCCTGATGGCCCGACACAAAAACAATTTGCCTGCCGTCCGGCGACCAAGAGGGACTGGATTTCGCCGAGGGCGGGGTCGTGGTCAGCCGGGCCAGACGCTGGCTGCGCAAATCCTTCACATACAGTTCAGGACGCCCGTCCCGCGACAAGATCAGGGCGCTGTACCGTCCATCCGGTGAAATCGCTCCGCCGGCGTTCATTCCCGAGGAACTGGAAAGGATGTCCAGGGTTCCGGTCCGCAAATTTTGACGCACCACCTCGGGAAACCTGCGATGATAGGAAGTGTAGACCACCGATTCGCCATCCGGGGTCCATCGGGGTCCCAGCACCACGGAACCGAAACGGGTGAGTTGCACCTGATCGCCCCCGTCGGGAAAGACCGCGTAAAGTTCCTTGCTCTCCTGTCCGACGGGGGTGCCAACAAAAATAATCCGCTTGCGGGCAAAGCCTTCCGCGTTGTGCATGTCCTTGACAATCTCATCGGCCACCCGACGCGCCAAAGCGCGCCCGCGACCGCTTTCGATGGCATACCCCCGCGCAAAACGGCGTTGATTGTTCCCGCGGGTCACGATTTCAACCATCACCCGCAACTGCTCCCCCTGGGTAACGGCCTCGCCGCGCATGGACAACTGGGCGCCACTGGGGGGCGTTTCCCGGAAATACCCGGATATTTCCAAATTGCGCCGCAGGGTGTCGTAAAACGCGCGGCCATCGCCCCCCCCGGCGTTGAATCCGGTGTATTCGATGCCCGCGATGCCGCTGCCGCGGCCTTCAATGACGATTTCCCGTTGCGCCAGCAACGGCAGGGACAGCGCCCAAATGAACACAACTGAAAAAAGCGGCGAAAACATGCGCATGGAAATTTTTACTCCGTAATTCGATAAACAATGACAAAGGTTTGGCTCTCCCCGCGGAAATTCGCGGGCAAGGGCGCGGCAAAAGTGAGGTTGGACAAGGCCGCCCGCACGGATCGATCCATCTCCGCGTGATTGGAGGGACTCAAAACCCGCGTGGAGGTGACGCGTCCATCCCGACGCACGACCACTTCCGCGCGAACGGTGTGTCCGGCGGCGGCGCTCACCCCGGAAGGTTGCCGCCACGCCTCGTATCCGCGACGATACAGCTCGCGCTCGACCGCGTCAAATGAAATTCCATCGCCACCGCCGGAGGCGCCCCCCACGACGCTGCCGCCCGAAGGCAGTCCTCGCCTCAAAATGGCCTCCAATTGGGCGTCGGTCAACGCCTGCCGTTGCGGTTGCGGACGCGGTTGCTGCTGTTGTTGTTGGCGGATTCGCTCCCGAATCTCATCGGGTGTCGCCGCCCGCCAGGCGGGTGTCGGCGTGGGGGCCGGCGGACGGGGCGTGGGCGTGGGTTGCGGCGGAGGTTCCGGTTCGGGCTCGGGCTCAGGCTCAGGTTGGGGCTCGGGCTCCGGCGTGGGGACGGGCTCCGGCGTGGGCGTGGGCAATGCCGTGGGCCGGGGTTGGGGCAGCGCCGGGGTTTCTTCTTCCGGTTCGGGCGGAGGCTCAAGCGGCTCCGGCTCCTCCTCGGGCATGTCCGGGACCTCCGGTGTCTCGGGGAACATGCCGGCAAGATCCACGCTGATGACCTGCTCGTCGGGTGTAAACCAGGTGCAACTGGAGATCATTTGTGGCAGGAACAAGACGGACAAAAACAACAGGTGCCCGAGAACCACCCGAACCACCACCTGTTGATTTGTCAAGGGCGCGCTCATGATCCGGGTCGCAGCGTTTGTCCGGTTTGGGTGACGAGACTGATGCGGGTAATCCCGTTCTCATGCATGGCCTGCATGATTTCCATGAGCCGTCCATACGGCAACCCGCGGTCCCCGCGCAACAACACCGTGGCTTCTGGCCGCGTTTGGCGCAAGGTCCGCATTTCCGCCGCGAATTCCTCCGCGGTCACCTGCCGCTGCTCCACATACCAGTACCCCTCCAGATCCACTGAAACCGGCACGGTGTTCTCCTCGGTCAACGGCGTGCCTCTGGCGGCGGGCAAATCCACGTTCAGCCCGCTTTCCAAGAGGGGGAAGGTGATAATGAAAGTGATCAGCAGAATAAAAGTCAGGTCCATCAACGGGGTGAGGTTGATGTCGCTGAAAGCTTTTCTTTGCAGGAGTTCCGCTTTGCGTCCCATGGCATGTCTCCCGGGGTCAATCCTCTGTCGCGCAATTCAGGTGGAACTCACCCGAAAGTTTTTGCACGAAGTTGTCCATGGCCACGGTTTGCTTGCGCAAGCTGTCCGCGAGCCAGTTGTACCCGATGAGGGAAGGAAGGGCGACGAGCAAGCCCACCACGGTGGTGAGCAGGGCCGCGGAAATCCCGGGCGCCACGGCGGAAAGGGTCGGGGTTCCGGTGACCGCCATGCCCGCGAAGGCTTCCATCACTCCCCACACCGTGCCCAGCAAGCCCAGAAAGGGAGCGGCGGTGGTGATGGTGGCGATCAACTGCATGTCCGTTTCCAAGTTCAGCACCTGGTCGGCGAGTTCGCGTTCGGCGGCCTCGCGAATCACGAGAATCTGATCGCCGCTGAGCTGCAGCCCCCGCTCCAGAAGCAGAGGATCGGCTTTGTCGATGGCCAGGACCCGGCAGGCGGCTTCACATCCCCGCAAATACACCCGGTAGGCCGGACATTCGGAAAAGCGATGCCCTTTGAGAAAGAGGCCGAGCGGATGGGGTTCATGATCAAACGCGCTGTAAAAACGGGCCGATTCCTGTTTCACGTGTTTCAATCGGTTCCCGCGAGCCACCATGGCCGTCCACCCGAAGGCGGAACCCACCAGCAACATCACCACGATCGCCTGACCGGGGAACGTGGATTCCAAAAAACTGTGAAAGAGGCCGAAGGCCAAATGAAAAGACATCATGGCGGGGATCTAGCAAATTGTGGAGGGACAAGCAAAGCGGAATGCAAACATTCATTCCCCGGTCAACAGCGCGTGCAATTCATCGAGGGAATCGGCTTCGACAATGCGCCTTCGCACATCGGCGCGATTCAGCAAACGGCTGATTTCGGCCAGGAACTGGATGTGCGGTCCGGCCCGGTTGGCGGGCGAGACCGTTAAAATGAAAATTTTCGCGGGTTGTTGATCCATGCACTGAAAATCAACCCCCTCGGGAATCAGCCCCACGCTCGCCACCAACCCCTCCACGGTGTCCGTCTTGCCGTGGGGAATGGCCAGGCCGTTGTGCATGCCGGTGGACATCTTTTTTTCGCGTTCCAACACGCACTTCAACACGGCCTTGCGGTCGGCAATCCGTCCGGAATGATCCAGGAGATCCACCAACTCCTCGATAATCCCGTTTTTATCACGGGCGTTGAGGGACAGGCTCAGGGCTTCTTTGGTAATGGCTTTGCGAATATTCATGGCAATGGAAAAAAGAAGTCCTCCTATGCCACAATTCCAGAAGGGGTCAAGACAAAGCCTGCCCGGAAACGTTCCTCAGGTCAAGCCGTCGCCGCGGGTCATGACGACCTTGCCGGTGCGGACCAACTCGATGAGGCCGAAATCCTGCATCATGGCGATCATGGCGTCCAGCTTGCCGGTGTCGCCAGTGACCATGAGGATGAGGCTGTCGGGGGTCAGGTCGAGGGTTTTGCACCCGAAATGCTCGCCGATTTGCAGGGCTTCGGCACGCCGCTCGGGACCCACGGCCACTTTGACCAAGGCCAATTCCTTGGAGACCACGTCGTCTTCCGTGTGATCGGAACAGTGGATCACGTCGATGAGCTTGCCGCATTGGGCTTTGATTTGATCCAGGTTCTCGGCGTCGCCGCGGGCGCCGATGGTCATGCGGGAGAAACGTCCGTCATTCGCGGGGCTGACCACCAGGGATTCGATGTTGAATCCCCGGCGGGCGAACACCTGGGCAATGCGGGCCAGGACCCCCGGCTGGTTGTTCACCAGGACGCTCAGGGTGTGCAGGGGCTGTTCGGGCGGTTTGATTTCCATGGGAACGGGCGTGTCGGTGGTGACAATGGTACGGTTCATATCGGTTCTCTTTCAAAGGGTCTTTTTTTCAAGGCGTACGGCATACGGCATCGGCATCAGGTGGAGCCGGTGGGTTTTTCCATGCGGTATTTGGGCTTTTCGATGATCATGTCTTCGAGGGCGGCCCCGGCGGGAATCATCGGGAAAACGTTGTCTTCCTGCAAAACCTCGCAATTGATCAGACAGGGGCCTTCATTGTATTCCAGCGCCCGGGTGAGAATTTTCTCGATGTCGGCGGGTCGCTTGATTTGGAAACCCTTGGCGCCGTAAGCCTCCGCGACTTTCACAAAATCCGGGTTGCCCTCCAGATCCACGCCCGATTTGCGGTTGTCGAAAAACAACTCCTGCCATTGGCGGACCATGCCCAAATAATGGTTGTTGAGCACCAGAATCTTGAGGGGCAATTTGTGAATCACGGCGGTGGACAACTCGAACAGGGTCATTTGAAATCCGCCATCCCCCACGACCGCGATCACGGGTTCGCCCGGACGTCCGAATTGGGCGCCGATGGCGGCGGGAAACCCGAAGCCCATGGTGCCAGCTCCGCCGGAGGAAATCCAGTCCCAAGGACCTTCGCTCTTGCAGAATTGCGCGGCCCACATTTGGTGCTGGCCGACATCGGTGGTGATCACGGCTTTGCTTTCGGTGAGGGTGTCGAGCACATCCAAGACGTGTTGCATTTTGAGGCCGCCCTGCTTTTTGTACGACAGGGGAAATCTCTTTTTGTAGCCGTTCAGGGTTGCCAGCCAATTCTGGGTTTGCAACCGGGTCACATGCTTGTTCAATTCCGTGAGAATCACCTTGGCATCGCCAATGGCTTGTAAATCCGGACGAATCATCTTTCCAATTTCAGAAGGATCGATGTCGATGTGGACGATGGTGGCGTTGCGTCCGAATTTGTCGGCCTGGCCAATGATGCGGTCATCGAAACGGGAACCCACCGAGAGAATGAGGTCGGCTTCGCAAACGGCTTTGTTGGCGTATGCGGTGCCGTGCATGCCCAGCATGCCCAGGGACAATTCGTGGCTTTCGGGGAAAATTCCCTTGCCCAGCAAGGTGGAGGTCACCGGCATCTGACAGGTTTCCGCCAATTGCTTCAACTCCGGACCCGCGTGCGCCAGCATGGCGCCGTGACCCGCGAGGATCAAAGGACGTTGGGAGCGGTTCAGGGCGTCCGCGATGGCAATCACGTCCTCCTGATTGAAGTCATTGGCAATTTCCGGATGATATCCCGGCAAATCCATGGGCATGTCCAGGGAAGCGTTGCAGGGTCCCTGGCTGATGTTTTTGGGCATGTCGATCAACACCGGCCCGGGACGACCCGTGGTGGCAATGTGAAGCGCCTCTTTGGCAATGCGGGGAATGTCATCGGTGTCTTTGACCAAATAACTGTGTTTCACCACCGGCATGGTGATGCCGAAAATGTCCGCCTCCTGGAAGGCGTCCTTGCCCAGCATCCAGGTCACCTGCTGCCCGGTAATGACAATCATGGGAATGGAATCCATGTGGGCGGTCATGATCCCGGTAATGGTATTGCCCGCGCCCGGACCGCTGGTCACCAAAACCGCGGCCGGTTTGCCCGTGGCCCGGGCATAGCCGTCGGCCATATGGGTGGCGCCCTGCTCGTGGCGGGCCAAAACAAACTTGATGTTGGTGCCCGCCGTCTCCAAGGCATCGAAAATCGGCAGGGCCGCACCGCCTGAATATCCGAACATGTACTCAATTCCGCCCGCTTCCAAGCATTTCAGCAGGGTCTGGGCTCCGTCTCTGGCTTCAGCAATCATTACGCGTCTTCTCCTAAGGGTGAAAAAAATCAATTTGAGACCCAATATCATCAACTCCGCCCAAAGGTCAAACTAATATTTGCTTTTTTTTAATGAAAACACTGTTTCGTTATTTATTTAACGATATATTATAGGTTTTTTCATGCAAAATCGTTCTCGCAAAGCATTTAATTCATAATTTTTAACCATTTCAGAATGAAACCCATCCGTTTTCGTGTTTCGGGAAGAATCTCTTGAAAAAACCGGAGGTTCAACATCACAAAGCAAAGCCATTCCGCGAAAAGGAAGGGCTGGGGCTTTAGAAGAAAAAACCGTCGATCCCATCCAACATTTTTCCCGGTTCAATCCGAATAGATGCATGTCCATACCCCTCTACATCCGTGGTCCGGCAAGGCAATGCGTGGTCTTCAATTTCATCGTGCCAATCCACAACCGCTTTTGGTTGCGGATGAAATCCAGTACCCTGTCAACCAGAAATCTTCGGACAGGATTCCCTTTTCCCTTTGAGATTCTTCATGGGTTCCAACCCTGCGGGCCATGATCTTCCGGCGGCTTTGCACCCCAAAAAAGAACAATGATGCAATGCGCCATCTTGCGCGACTAATTTCCAGACGAACCCTTAGTCTTCCGAAGGAAGATGATACAAAAAAGCGTGTATATTTCTGATTATTCATTCATCTTCAATGACTTGGAGAAAAGTTTTTTTACCCTGCGGATGCTTCGCCGTCCTGCAGATCGTTTTTGGGGGAGGGAACCCCGCGAATGGCGATGCCGTCCCGCGAATCATTTGCAGTTTCTTGTAGAATTCCGACGATGATCCGCAGTCCGGCGAAGCATCCGCAAGTAGTTTCACTCTTCTTCCATTCGCGGGACGGAAAGGCCATTCGCGGGGTTCCCTCTTCACCTGGATTCTCTTCGGTTGCGGATAAAATCTGCGTTAGGGTCCACGCAAAAATAACTTCACATTTTGACCGCCGATGCATCGCGTCCTGCGGCGTTACGAAAACACGAAATATTGCTAATATTCCTTTGTTTTCG
>PXAS01000076.1 GCA_003565815.1 PVC group bacterium | reverse complement strand
GCGAGACGGTCCCGTAAGGCGTATACTCGACCCTGTCGGTCACGGTGCCTGCATCATCGGTCAGCGCAATCGTGGATCCACTTTGATCAAAGTGGTAGTACGTGGCATTGTCTGTTTCGTCGACCTCGTAGAGCAAACCTATCCCGTAAACATAATAGGTTAGCGAATCATCGGGACGTTCACGGACGAGTACCCTCGGCAATGCGTCGCCGTGGGGGTCGAAAATGTAGGTGGTGGTGCCGTCGGGGGTGGTTTTGGCGATGCGGTTGTTCTCGCTGTCGTATGTGTAGGTTACATCACCGACACCGGTGAGCCGGTTCCTTGCGTCGAAACTGTAGTTGACGAAGTTGGCTTCGCCGGGAAGCGGGCCGTAGGTCATATTACCGTCGAGGTCGTGGGTCACGTTCTCACTGTTCCATGTTGCGACCCGGTTGTCCTCGTCGTGGGTGGCGGTGAAGGCGGGGATGGTCATCTCCTGCGGTTTGGGCAATCGATAGCGCCAGTCGATGCGGGAATCCAAGTCGTACCCAAAGCGCGCGTAGGAGTGGGAAATGCCGTCGGGGCCGCGTTCAAAATATCGGTCCAACTCGTCGCCAAGGGTGTATTCGTTGGTTCTCCCGGTGCCGTTGGAGCGGTCGATGCCGGTAAGCCGCCCGGCGGCGTCCACCCGCCGTTCACTGTATTGGTAATTGGTGACATGGTTAAATTTCATTTCGTTGCAAACTTCAGTTTTCATCCCTTTCAATCGTATCCCGGTTTCTACTGTTTTCCATATGTCCCTTTATTGAAAAACGTATTCCACAATCCCTTTTATTTACGACAAATATTTTACCTGTGAATGAATGTATTTTGTTGTATCTTTTCATGACGAGAGGTTTTTTAATAAAATAGTTCGAGTATATCCTTATAATTGTGAGATGTAAGAACTGATTTTACTAGCGATTCACTTACGGTATCAAAAAATGACGACTCTGAAACTTTTTTAATTACAAATTCTTTAAACGTATCAAAGTCCATGTTTTCAACAAAAGACACAGTATATGAAACGGTATACGATGGGTTTAGAAACAGAATGTCAACCCATGATTTTAAGGAGAGCTTATTTTTTTCAATTTTGCGGCACTGGAATTTGTTTCCACTACTATCAATAAATAGTATATCGTCATTTTCAGAAGCTAAACCTTTTTTGTTCCATGTTTGGTCACGACTTATCGTGCAAATCGTATCTTCCGATTTGCAAAACATTAGAACGGGCCAATTCATTTCCATCCTGAGATACCTCCTGTACTAAAATTATTACTGTTGGAAATAGAAGAGGGTATAGAAATTGATCCAGGACTGGACCAATTCGTCATTGTTCTGCTTGTATGATTCCCGATTGAAATACCCGCCCCGACAACCGCCGGTTTCGCCCAAGCGGGACTTCCGTGCCATAGTCGTTGACCAAGGTTATAGGGAACAGGCTTTTTCCCATGTACAGATTGATGCCATATGTTACTTTTCGAAGGCATCAGATTCCATGGAGAATTTTTGATCCGATTAGGAACATGCTTTCCCCAACCTTTTTGAGGGATCAACCAGTGATGAATATGTTGATTTGGCTGGGCAAAATTCCATTTCGGACGTTTTAATGACCGACTGACATTTTTCCACTTCCAACTTCTCGATGACGCGGTAAACTTCGCGGCCTTGTAAAACCGGGCAGATTTAATGGTTGCGCCGGATGCTCCGCCGAAAACGGCTCCGATTGCGAAATCCAGTGCTGCATCTTTCCAGCCATAATTCTGTCCGGTTACTGCGGAAAGCGCCCCCCCTGTGGCGACGTTGCTTAACCCCCCAATAAGAGCCAACACCAAGATCGGATGCTCCCCATCCGCATCCACATACATCAGCGGCGAGTTGTTAGCATAGGCGTACCAGTTCATCCCACCGTCGAAACCTGCCGGATCGGCGTTGATAAAGCGCTTCAACTCCGGCGAGTAGTAGCGGGCCCGCATATGAAAGAGACCGTTGGGGTCGGCCTGGATTCCGAACTGACCGGCGTAGAGAAAGGGGGTATCAGTTGCTCCCATGCGATAGGAAACGGTTCCATAAGGCGTATACTCAACCCTGTCTGTTACTGCTCCCGCATCATTTGTCAGCGCAATTGTCGATCCACTTTGGTCGAAGTGGTAGTAAGTGGCATTATCCGCTTCGTCGACCTCGTAGAGCAAACCTATCCCGTAAACATAATAGGTTAGCGAATCGTCGGGCCGCTCCCGGACGAGCACCCTCGGCAATGCGTCACCGTGTGGATCGAAGATGTAGGTGGTGATGCCGTCGGGGGGGGTTTTGGCGATGCGGTTGTTCTCACTGTCGTACGTGTAGGTCACGCCGCCGACTCCGGTGAGTCGGTTTCTCGCGTCGAAACTGTAGGTGACGAAGTTGGCTTCCCCCGGCAACGGGCCGTGGGTCATGTTGCCATCGAGATCGTGGGTCACGTTCTCACTGTTCCAGGTAGCCACCCGGTTGTCCTCGTCGTGGGTGGCGGTGAAAGAGGGGATGGTCATCTCCTGCGGCTTGGGCAGACGGTAGCGCCAGTCGATGCGGGAATCCAAGTCGTACCCAAAGCGTGCGTAGGAGTGAACGACACCTTCGGGGCCGCGTTCGAAGTAGCGGTCCAACTCGTCGCCAAGGGTGTATTCGTTGGTTCTCGCAGTGCCGTTGGGGCGGTCGATGCCGGTGAGACGTCCGGCGGCGTCCCAGTGGTAGGTAGTGACGCGGCTCGCCCAGTCGGTGACGGTTTTGAGGTGGTTGTGTTCATCGTAGATGTAATCAACCTCGCGCTCGTCGGGATAAATGATTTTGGTCAGGTTGCCGTTTTTGTCCCATTCATATTCGACGGTGTTGCCGGCGGCGTCGGTGTAGGATTTCACCCGGTCCATGGTATCAAAGGTGCGGGTGAGGACAGCGGCGCCTTCGGTGACGGTGGCGGGGTTTCCGTTTGGATCCGACACGCTGGTGATGGTGCCGAGTAAATCGCTCTGCGTGGAAATGCGGTTTACCACATCGTGGGTGAAGGTGGTGGTCTGCCCGGAGGGTTTCAGGATGCTGTCCGCTTCGCCGAGGTCGTTGTAGCTTTTGGTGGTGGTGTGGCCGAGCGGGGTTTCGAGGGTGAGGGCTTGACCGTTTTTGTTGTGGGTGAAGCTGTAACTGTGGCCGCGGCGGTTTTCGAGTTCTGTCTGCTCGCCGAAGGCGTTGTGGGTGTAGGTGACGGTGTTGGAGGCGGGGTCGGTCATGGTGCCCTGCTCGCCGCGTTCGTTGTAGCCGTTTTGGGTGAGGATGCCTTCGGGGGTGGTGACGGAGGTGCGGTTGCCGTCGGTGTCGTGGGTGAAGGTGGTCTCGCGTCCGAGGGGGTCGATAATTTTGTCCACGCGCCCGGCGGCGTCGTGTTCGAAGTGGGTGGTGCGTCCAAGGGGATCAATGGTGCGCACCCGCCAGTCGCGTTCGTCGTACTCATGGATGGTGGTGGCGGCCTCGGGGGTGCCGTACGCGGTGGTGACGGTGAGGAGTTTTTTCTGGGGGCTCCAGGTTTGGCGGGTAGTGTTGCCTTCTGGGTCGGTAACGGTTTCGAGGTTGCCGTTGTCATCGAAGGTGCGCACGGTGACGCCCCCGTCGGGAGAGGTGATGTGGGTGAGTTCACGGCGGTCGTTGTATTGGTAGGTGGTGGTGTGGCCGCGGCGGTCGGTTTCGGAGTCGAGATCGCCGCGAATGTTGTACACAAAGGTTTCGGTGGTGCCGTCGGAATAGGTGATGGTATCCGGCATGCCGCGGGAATCGTAGGTGTGGGTGGTGGTACGGTTGCCGGTGGTAGAGACGGCGGTTTCGGTGTGGACCTGTCCATCCGGGTGATAGGTGTATTCCGTGACGTTGCCTTCGGGGTCGGTCACGCTGTCGGGCAGATGGGTGGCGTTGCCGGGAAGGTAGGTGTAAACGGTAACGCGGTCGGGGTAGGTGTTGGTGAGGTCTTTAACGGTGTGGAGAGTGGGCCGGTGGAGGCTGTCATAGTTGAACACTTCCTCGAGATCGCCGGTCACTTCGCGGCTGAGGAGGTTGTGCGCGGTGTCGTATTCGGAGGTGACGGTGGCGCCTCCGGGGCTCTGCACGTCGACGAGGTGGTCCTGTCCGTCGTAGGTTTTGGTGGTGCGGTGGCCGAGGGCATCGGCGGTTCCGAGGTCCCGGAAGTCGGGACTGAAGAAGTAGGACACGCGTCCGCCAAGGGGATCTTCCTCGATGTTTTGGCGTCCGTTGAAGTACAGTCGGTAGAGCCGGTTGGGGTTGTCGTCTCCGTGTTGCTCTACGACGCGGTGGGAGGCGTCATAAAAATTGCGGATGCTGACGCGTTCATCCGGCAGTTCAATGGCGACCAGGAGGTGTTTGGCGGCGAAGGCGGGGCCGGTGTGGGTGTCGTGATAGTGGTAGGTGGTGGTTTTGGACTCGGGGTCGGTGGCGGTGATGAGGTTGCCGTGGCTGTCCCGTCCGTAGGAGACGCTACGTCCGGTGCTGTCAGTCACGGTGTGGAGATCGGTGTTGGAGTAATGAAAGGTCAGGACGCGGTTATGGGCGTCGGTCACGGTGTGGATACGTCCCATGGAGTGGTAGACGAGGTGGGTCTCGTGTCCAAAGGGGCCGGTGATTTTGGTGAGGCGGTGTTCGTCGGCTTCGGGCGCGAAGTGGTGGGTGTTGCCGAAGCGTTCGGCCAGGGTGAAGCCGCCGTTGGCCTCGCAGGTAAGGGTGGCGGAGACACCTGCCGGGGACACGTAGGAGCCGTCGGGCATGCGGATGAATTGGAGGGTGCGCTCGCCGAGGGTGACGGAGGCGGCGTTGTCGAGCAATTGGTCGGTGGCCCAATCGGTCACGAGGGCGGCGACGACCCATTCGCGGGCGGTGCGCGGGGGGCGGTTGGCGATGAGGTCGCGGACGACGGCGGCGGCGAGAAGGAGGGGAGCGGCTTCGGCGGGGGTGGTCTGGCCGAGTGCGGAGTCGACGGCGCTGCGGATGGTGACGCGCCCGTGGAAATTATGGGTCCAGCCATGGCCGAGGCCGGCGGGATCGAGGTCCGCGCGCATGGAGTTGTAGCTGCGGTGGAGGGTGAGTCCGTGCGGAGCTTCACCGGTGCCGAGGACAAGATCGGTGGCCTCCAACAGGAAAGCACCGGTGGCCATGTCGACGGGGTCTAAACTGAGCGGGTTGCTGAGAGAGGGCGGGTTGTAGGTGTGGTAGGTGGGGGCGGCGATGTTGCGGTGGGTGACGGAGGGCGTGCTGATGGTGCCGTAGTTGGTGCTGTACCCACCGTAACTGCCGTTGATAATCATGCCGATGGAGTTCCCTTGTACTTGCATGAAGGCGGTGCCGGTCCAGTCATCGATACTGTAATTGCCCTGTTGGGGGAGGATGGCGAAGTTGTTGGCATTCGTGAAGACGTTGGAAAAATTATTGAGCGTTCCGGTTTGATAGCCGGTGAGCTTTGAGCGGATATGGTCGCCGGTTTCGTAGTTGGCTCCATCGGCGAAGAAAACACGTCCTCCGGTGCGAATGGCGGTTTCGATCATTTTAATGGTGGAGACGGCACCCTTGTCGCCCCCCTGGGTCTGCTGCAGGACGCCGTGCTCCATGGCGCTGGCAAAATAGGAACTGCCGAAAATGGCGGGGTTTCCGGGAATGAAGGTCCCGGTGCGGTTCATGGAGACAAGGGTTTGCAGCGGGACATCAATGAAAAATCCCTCTTCCTGGCTCATGCGTCCGAAGCGATGGTACGTGAAAAAGAGGATATTCGGATCGATTGACGTGCTCATGCGTTGGAAAAGTTTGGTTTGATAGAGCCACTGGAGCCCGACGACGTTGAGGGTCTCGGTCATCACTTCCCGGCTGTCGTTGGCCAGGCCGGCGGCGCGATAGGCATCCAGTTGGCGTTGGCGGTGCCGCATAAGGCCGCCTTCGTCGTCGAAGCCGTAAATAAGGGCGTAATTAGCACCGCGTTTGTAGGGTTTTCCGCCGTCGTTTCGGTTCCCGGCCGTGAAAGTGGGCGACGGGTGGGTGAAACTTACCCGCAGTGTGGTGGATGAACCCGGCGCACTGCTTTCCTCGGCGATTTTTTGGTCATCCAGCCAAAGAGCGGCGTGAAAATTGGTGGCGTCTGTCAACGTTAGCGAAAGTCGTTTGCCTTGTAATTCTGCCGAGTAAATTGTTTTGTTCAGGCGGTTTTGAATAAAGAAGGTGATTTTTGTGGCGTAGGTGTCGGGAATTTCGCCGTGTGACCAGCTCTCCGTCGCGCTTACGGGAAAATTCGGGCTGGTTGGTAACGTGGTAACGCTTTCTTTTACCGCCACCCGACCGCCGATAAGTTCACGCGTGGTGACATTGGGGTAAAGGGTATTTTTCGCATCAAGCAACGAGGTGGTGCGTGTCTCCAGTTCCGTGTGGAGATTCGACAGGTTCATGCCTTCGGCGTAATATTGCGGGTCCACTCCAGAAAGCGTGGAAGTGCCCCCGGCGGCGTTGAGTACTTCGGTTGCACTGTAGTCGGCCTCGGTCAAAATGTCGGACAAGCCGGAAATGGTTTCATAGTGTTTGTAGGCCGGGTCCAGATAACGCGTCTCTCCTTCCACTTCAACTTCGATCCAGACACGATGGGGGTTGAAGGTGGAACCGGAGGGAACGAAGCCGGGATTGCCTGTCCATTCCAACATGTTTCTGACACCGGTGCTGTTTGTGACCGGAAGCCAGGACAGCATGTCCATGCCGTCCGGAGAGGACAAAGGGATGGACATCGTTCCATAGCGGTAAACCGGAGAGTAACCGCTTTCTTTGAGTAGTGCCGCGAGCAACGCGGATTGGTCGAAGTCGTTTCCGCTTCCTTCAATCAGACAAAGCGAGGCTCCCTTGGTCAGGCCGTAGTACGGGACATAACGGATTTCATTGCGGACGAAGTTGAATATCACAAGCGGATCGTATTGCAGTCCGCGTGCGAGATCGGCGATTTCCGACGTGATCTCATCTCCTTCCGGGACAAAGGTAACGGAGGTGGTTTGCGCGGGTGCACCGAGAGTTTGAAATGGTTCGGGCGTTTCGTAGTCAGCTCCGGGGAGGAATACCCAGCCCGGTTCAGCTTGCGAGGTAGTGACTGCGATCAATAGTGTCGTCGCGAAAAGGAATGATTTTAAATGTGTGTTCATAAAAACTGCAAATCGATGGAGGGGTTAAAAGTTGGGGTGCGTGGACAAAATATTACCTTCCGCATCATGGGCATAAGTAACCGAAGGCCCGGCGGACGGCTCATATTCCATTAGCCACCCCCGATCGTCATATGTGAAATTTTCGCGCAAGGAGGGATCCTGACTTTCATCCAGGGTGGGGTCGGCGCCCAGCAGATATGCTTCGAGATTGGTGAGATCGTCTCCGGCGGCGACATCCTGTGGGTTGACGAGTTCGCCGAAGTGCCAGAGTTCCCAGCCGTCGTCCATGCCGTCGTTGTCGCTGTCGACCAAACCGAGAGTGGCGCGGAGAAAGAGCGGGTGCGCCTCCCCGGCGTCGGTTGCGTGCACGGTGAAATCGCGTTCGGCGGCCGTGCCGCGGTCATGTTCCCAGACCACGGGAAACCAAAGGCCCGGGAGTTGCTCCCAGCCGTTGGGGATGCCGCTGTCATGCCGCCATATCGTGAAGGGTCCGGTGGTGGTTTCCTCTCCAAACTCCACCCGTCCCGAAACGGTTTCGGAGTCGGCGTGTTCCAAGACCAGTCGGAATTGTGGCGGGGCGCCGCCCATGGCCATCATGTTTCGTGGTTCGGGTTCGGGTTCCGGATCGGGTTCGCGCCAGGGGGATCGGTATTTCCACACCACCCGACGGGTGGCTTGTTCGCGCTTCGCGAAGGCCTCCGCGCTTTCCCCTTTGCGCGTGTTCCAGTCCGGGGCCGAAAATGAGGCGAGAATCTCGGGAATGCCATTGTCGGGGTTCGTCAGGCCAAGATGGATCAATTGCTGGCCGGGATGCTCCCAGATCACGATGTCGCCCGGATGACCTTCCGGCCACAATCTCGCTTGCAAATCAGGATCGAGGGTGTCCGGACCCGCGGAATGGGCCATGAACCAATACGGCAGGCTCATCCAACGCGCCCATGCCTTTTCAAACCAGGTTTCGCCCTCGGCTTCTTCCACCGACATTTCAGGCTCCACGCCCCCCATGGGCGGGTTCATGCGCCAGACATTCTCCCGATATGCCACGTAGCCATCCACTATCTGCCTTAAATTGGTGAATTCGCTCGTAGAGTTTTCGAGTGAAGCGTGCCGGGTGTCTTCCTCCGGCAACATCGACTCCCCAGCGACTTGCAATGCCATGCCCGTGAGCACAAAAACGGTGAGCTTTAAAAATTTCATGAGAGCCTTTTGTGTATAGGCGGAAGTCGCTTCACATATCGACCAACAAAAAACCGGGGACATTGTCAAGCTTCTCTGAAAATATTTTTTTGGTGAAATCCGTTAACCGCGGATTTCATACAACATAAACACGGACTGGCGAATTGTTGTCATGAATGCCGGGCGTCCTTGGGATATTCCCCGCGATAGGGGGCGTTGCGGTTCATCTCCTCGGTGAGCAAGGCCTGCAACAGACGGAAACGCAAGTCCGCTTGTTCCGGATCCTTCCACAGGTTCCTCACCTGATGGGGGTCCTCGCGCATGTCGTACAGTTCCCCCCATTCCGGGTTGTCATACGCCACCAACTTGTAGCGCTCGGTGATGTAAATCCGCTGGTTGAAGGTCGCGTCATGAGGCCGGTCCTCCACCACGATTCCCTGCCGCACCGCGTCCGTTTCTCCCAGCCAGACCGCGGATTGATCCACCCCCTGGAATTCCCGCACCGGGTCCATGCCTGCCAGCGAAAGCCACGTGGGGGCGAGATCGATCAGCCCCTGCAACCCCTCGCATTGACGGGCGGCGGGCACATGACCCGGCCAACGGACCAGCAACGGCACCCGAAGTCCCTCTTCATAAGGATACAGTTCCTTCCACCACAAGCCGTGATCCCCCAGAAACTCCCCGTGATCGGAGGTAAACACCACGATGGTGTTTTCCGCTTCGCCCATCTCTTCCAAGGCATCGAGAATGCGCCCCACATGATGATCCATCAAACTCACCATCCCGTAATAACAGGCCGCGTTTTCCCGCGTTTGCCGTTCGTCGAAGTGCAAATGCGCCGCATTGGTCGGCCCGAAACATTGCAACAGGTATTTTATAGAGATTTCTGCTTGACGGTTTGGGGGGTGGTGGGGTAGGGTTTGGACATGTTGGTACCGAAATCATCTTATTTCAGCAATATGCCGCCGACGGTTTGGTCGGGGGGCGGGCGGAAACGCGGGTTGCGGAT
>PXAS01000087.1 GCA_003565815.1 PVC group bacterium | reverse complement strand
GTCCGGCGAAGCATCCGCAAGTAGTTTCACTCTTCTTCCATTCGCGGGACGGCAAGGCCATTCGCGGGGTTCCCTCTTAACCTGGATTCTCTTCGGTTGCGGATAAAATCTGCGTTAGGAATAAAAATCTTTTTGCTCTAACGCGGGTCAAGGCAACACCAGCCCCGCCTCTCCGTAATGAAAGAGGGACTCGAAGTCGTCGTACCGGATGTTTTCCCCTGGCGGGCCCCACACGCCCGCTTGTATTTGTGAGATGAGAAAGGCAAGGGCGGTTTGCGCGGAGCCGGCCTGTTCGGCTTCTTCGGCCCAGGTGACGATGCCGGTGCTGCCCACGGCTTTGGGAAGTTGAAAATAGGCCACTTCGAGTTGGTCATCGGGATTCAGCCAGTCCTGCGTTTCCGCCAGCCAACGGTACAGGGGCAGTTGCAGGTCGATCCATTGCTTGGGTTTCCCTTTTTCGTCTTCGGTCCACAGGGCTTCGTGTTCGCTTTTCCGGGAGCCCAAATGGGCTTCCTTGGGCGAACTGGGGCTGTCACTGGTTTTGTAGTCGAGAATGCGTATGCCTTTTGTCGGATGGCGGTCCACCCGGTCGATTTTTCCGATGACTTTCATCCCGTTGATTTCCCGTTCGCATGTGCATTCGGTGGCCACCGGGGTCCAGCCTTCTTCGAGCAGTTGCATTTGGCAGACGGCGGACGCGTGCAGTCGTGCCCGGGCGCTGTGGGCCATCACCCGTACGGCCATGCCGTGATTGCGTCCGTAGCGCTTGTGAATGGCGGTGTCCAGTAACCCGTCCATTCTTTGGGTCAGTTCCGTGACCGAGGAGGCGGGGGAGGCGAACGCGGCGTCGAGGATGCCGTGGAGCAACGTACCGAATGCGCTCGCATCCGGCTCCCGTCCGGTATCGTCCACGCGGTCCATGCGCAAAACGCGGGAGAGATAAAATCGGGTTGGACATTGCAAATATGCTTTGAGTGCGGTCACGGAAATGCGTTCCAAGGTTCTGGCCGGGGGACGGTTGAGGTCCAGGAGGAGGCCCGGGTTTGCGTGCGGGGGGCGTTTTCCGGGCGGAGGTTCCGCGAACAGGCGCGCGGCTCTTGCCAGGAGTTGGGCGTCACCGCATTGGAACAACAAGCGCGAGGGCGCCAGCGGCGCCCCTTGGGCATCGCGTTTCATGCAGAGAATTCTGACCGCGTCCGCTTTGCGACACTGGACCAAGGTGTGGAAGAGAAAGGCGTCCCGGGCAAGCCAATCGCGGTCGGCGGGCAATCCCAAGGTCATTTTCAAGCCATCGGGCAGGAACGCGTCGGACATGCGGCTGCCGGGAACCTTGCCCTCGCCAAAACCCAGTAACAAAAGGGTGGTGGCGGGATGATAAGACAACTCCAGCCAGCCCTCCGCGGTGACATCCCCTTCCACGCGGGGCGGGTCCACAGATTTTTCCCCCAGGACCCGCAAGACGACTTCCGGGGCGGGTTCTCGCCCGTCCCGTCCCCGGCGGGCGCCTTCCTGCAAGACATCGGCCACCTCCGTGGCCGCCCGCAACACAAAGCGGTTTTCGGGCAGTTCCGGGTTGAGTTTCACGTTTTCATACACGGTCTGCAAGACCTTGAGCCGGGCTTCCGCGCTTTCGGCGTACATCCAGCTTTTCAGCATCTCCCATGCGGCTCTCAATTCTGGATCGGCCAAGGTTTCGTCCACGGAATCGGGACCGTGGGGAAGATGTTCGGCGGCGTAGCGGTCCCATTTGGCGAGCAGGGCGACCGGTTTGCCCGGCAGGGCCCGCAGGAGGTCTGGATTTCGCCACAATCGGCGCAGGCTGACGCTGTCGCCCTCCCGCGCCGCTTCGTGCAGGAGGGTCAACAGGCGGGCCGGAGCCTGGGCCGATACCCGGAGGGGCCTGGGATCGTAGAGTTTGCGCTTGACGGACGCGAGTGCGTTTTGAAGACCTCCCGACAAGGATTCATCCAACATGCCGAAGGCGAGGTCGGGACGTTCCGGGCCTTCGCCGAGCAATTGCGCGGCCCGTTCGCAGAGTGCGGCCGGGTCTGGGCACAACTCGATCCACCCGGGGGGATCGGATTCCGGGCCCACGTGCCGGGTTTGCCAGGAAGCGTCCGGACGTCCCCATTCGTCAAAATGGGCCGATTCCGATGCCGGCGCGTGGATCCAGGCCTCCACCGGAAGTTGGGTTTGCAGGCGCGCCAAGGTGGTGAGAATCAGCGGCGTGGGGTCGGGCACGCCCGCGAGAATGATGCGTTTGACCTCTTCCGGCGGCAAAAACGTGGCCGCGCGATGGCGTTTGGCGTCGCAGGGGTCCCCAAGACCCATGTCGGCGAGCCTTGCCCGATAGCGGGTTTCCAACCGGGCCATTTCCCGCCAGCGGGCCTGTTCGCTTTCCAGGGGATGACGGTCCACGACCGCGGCCAAATCCAGATCCCCTTCCACCAATTCCTCGCGGACCTTTTGCAAGCGACGGCCAAACTCCAGGGCGGTGTCGCCGGACATCAAACCCTCCCGTCCCGGAAGCAGGGCGGGCAGGGACTCCATGGGCAGGTCTCGCAAGGTTTCGGACCATGCGTGCATCCAGTCAAAAGGATGCGCCACCGGGGTCTCGGCCTCGGGCTGGAAAAAAACCGAAGGCGGCAACACCTGCGAGGAGAGGACCGCCGTGCCCCCGCGTTGCCGCACTTCCCGGGCCAAATGTTCGCGCAAACGGCGGGCCGCCTGCTTGGTGGGGGCGATGATCAGCGTGTCCCCGAGATCCAACGGCCCCCGAACACGCTCCGGCAAAAGCCGTTCGGTGATGGAGGGTAACAGGGGCCGGGCCCAGTCCAGAAAAATACGCGTTGCCATGCGCGGAGTTAAGCAAAGGGGGCCGGCTTTGGAAAGAAAGAAAAGCGGGCCGCGAACCCCTTGCCGAGTGTCATGGGTTCCTGAAGCCGTAAAACTCAACGAATCCAGGAAACGAGAGAGATTTCCACGTCGCCTTCATTCGTTTGGCCGTCATCACCCGCATCGTGCCCGGGCCAAGTGAAGAAACTCGTTTCCATCCCGGTCCCAAATGTGAAACCGCCGCCCAGGAAAATGTTTTTTGCGGCCACGATACCCGTCAAGCCATTGGCGCCGCCGTTTGCGGTCACATTTCCATTCATGGCATACACCCAGCCCGCCTCCCGCGCGGTTGCCCCGCCGTTGATGGTGATATTGCCATTCACGGAAATCAAAGCGGGAAATTCGGTGACATTGACCAAGGTCGAGTTGCCGTTCACGCGAATGTCTCCGGTGGCAACAATCATGCCGTACATCTCCATGTCGGAACTCAGGTTCACATTTCCCTCCACAAATAACACGCCGCCCGCAGGCCGAATGTCGGTGCGATTGTTGGTCACGTTTTCTCCGGTCCGATCACGGATGTCTTTGGTCAACCAACTTCGCGTCAGGGTTTGATTTCCTTGATAATAATATGTGTTTGCCTGTGCGTGGGCTCGGAATGCCTCCACGTCAATGGGCGGCAAATTCATGATGGGCGCGGTGGGAACCGATTGTTCGGTGACGGAAGGGGCGGGGCTGTACCAATTGGGATAACTGACGTTTGGGGCGACGTGCTCGGCCTGGGTGTTCGTGCCCCAATCTCCAATGATTTGTGAAGACGAGAAAATTTGGCTGGCGTTGATCGTGCCTTTCAATGTCACGGTGCCGTCCGCATGCAGGAATCCCGCGCCATTGTCCAAATGCAATTGCGGGTTGCCGTTGAGCGTGAGGGGGCCGTTGGTTGAAACGTATTTGCCATGCAACTCCGGGCTGCCGCCCATGACGATGCCGCCGGTGGCATGGGCACCGTATTCACCCAGATACACGTCCGTTCCCCCTTGAAGGCGAAGCTCCGCGCCGGCAAACAAGGCGGCGGGACCGAAAGGCCCCGTGAGCGTGGGTCCCCCCGGCGTTTGTACGTCCTCCGTATGCACCCTTGCCGCGATGGTGGCGGCGGATACCCGGGTTTGGCCGCGATACTGCCCCGTGGATGTGAGCATGTAAATGTCCTCCTTCATTCCGCTGGGTTGCGTGATCACGACCTGGTAGGCGCCGTTGGCAAAGTTTTGGTTCGAGTCGACCAATCCATCCCCATTCAGCAACGAGGGGTCCGCGGCCAAAACACGAATCGCGTTGTGCAAGCCCGCCTCTGAAATGGAAAGGGCCCGAATTCGTTCGGATTCTCTTCGGAAGGTATGCACGCGCTGACGTGAGACGGAGGCCAGGGACCCCAGCACAATGGACATGACCAGGGTCATCAATACGACCGTGACCAAGGCACCACCTTCGCGCCGGACATCCCGGAGGGTTCCCCCGTTGTTTCGGATTGACGTATTCATGTGGTTCTTCATGTGAATTCTCCTGGCAAATATGAATGGCGAAGATGAACGACGTGCCTTAATTTCGTGGCGTGCTTTCCGCGACAATGGTCCAAGCTTCGATTTCTTCCGGGTTGGACGCGTGTTTGGAAGTCAGGCGCAATTCCGCCCGGAAAGAGGCGGCAGGGGGAGATTCGTTGACCAGGATCTCGACAATGCCACCGGAAGGATGACGGATAAAATCTCCGCCAAATTCAATATACGCGGATTCTCCCAACCAACGCAAGCTGAAATTCCGAAGTTCCGGCACCGTATCGCGGACCTTGTCTCGTCTCAAGATGGCTTGCACCTGGACATATCTTCCCGGATTCACGCTCACGGGACCCGGGGAAGTGATGGTGGACGCGTTTTCCCAATGGTCGGGAGCGATTTCCATGTCGGGCGATTGTCCGGTGCGGATTTTGAAAGTCACCGAAGTTTGATCGGGCATGTCTCCTTCCCAATCCAACCATTGGAACGCGGGGTCTTCCAAGGTCGTGTCGACCACCCGGGAGGGGAAAACGGCTTCGTTGAAGTGTGTGGTGTTGATTTCCTCCACCCCGGGAAGCATGTGCGAATGTTCCAATGCCGAAAACTGGCTCCATACGGGCAGGCGGGTGAGGGCCTCGGGAGGGGGAGAGGTCAACCGCAAGAGATAGGCTTGCGTGGTTTCCATCTCGTTTTTCGACAAATGGGGGTTGCCGGACTGGCCCACGTAATAGCTGATCACGTAGCTTTTTTCCATGTCGATGGGAAAGTCGGCGGGCAGGGTCTCCACGCTTTGGCCGCCCTGCACAAGCACGTCATTGCTGGGGGCGTCGACGGATCCGAACTGGAGACGATGGGTGGTGGGGTTGCTCACGTCGGGCCCGGGGTTTTCATGGTCGGCGGCCTCGCTGATGAAGGCGTGGAGAATGTGGAAATCCAGCCCCGGCACGTCCGAGGCGCGAAAGCGGACGGTGCATCCGTCGCCATCTTTGAGGATCAGCCCCCCGCCCATGGCCCGTTCTCCCCGCACGACGACCCGGACCGCGGTTTGCGCATGGGAATCCTCTTCCGCATCCTGCACGCTACCGTCCGTTTGAAACGAGGCGTTCCAAATGGTGTCCCGCCCCGAAGGTTTCAACCAGATCCCGACCTTGCCGGGTTCACTGTTCAGATAGGTGTAGCAGTTCTCCAACTCGCTCCCCTTGCCCACAAACAAGGTCTCGAACCAAGTGTCGTTGAAAAATTCCAATGATAGTTCCGCGCCGAGGGTGGTGGCGGGAAAATCGAGAGAACGTCGATCGCTCCAATGATCCGCTGGATTTTCGCCGATGGACGCGGAGGCCCCGAATTGTGCGATGGGAGGGAAAAGCGCCTCCGCTTCAATGGCCAACCCCGCCGGGGAAAGACGAAAACGGTCGAATCGCATGCCGTGGCCCGTGCTGGAGGCGCTCTTGCCCGTGGCGCGGAAATGCAGGGTGTTCTTTCCTGGCTGAATACGCGCACCTCCGAGAACCTCGCCGGCTTTCAATTGGGGCGTCTCGTTGTAAAAGTTGTAGGTCCCTCCGCCGGAGGTGAACTCAAACCGGGGGCTCATGCGGGCCATCGTCCGGGTGTCGCTGTTGGAACCATTGTGCGTGCCCGTGCCATGGCCGTGCTGGACAACATGATCGAGTTGTTCCTGACGCTCCGATTGGGTCAGCGTGTTGTCGCGTGGACTGAATCGGGTCAAGCGTAGCTCCGTGGGCTCCCCGGCGGGCCAGCCATGCACCACCAAGGTCTCCCCCCAGATGACTCTTCCGTCTTCGTCCACCTGGAGATCTCCGGCCTCCATTCTTGCGGGCACCGGATAACTCACCGCATGAAAGGGACCGCCTTCGGGAGAAAAAAACATTTCGGAGGAACTGCTCAAACGGGTTGTGGTACTCAAAAACGAAGCCAAGCGTTGGCCTTCCGAGACCACCCGCATGCGTTGATGTAATTTCGCATCGCGTTGCAAAATGGTGAGCATCGCGGTCATCGCACCCGTGACCACCAGCAAAAAAATCACCGAGGTCACCATCATTTCCGTAATCGTGAACCCTCCGCGTCCCGGACAATGAAATGCCGGGCTTTTTGGGTCTTGGGTGAATTCGGGGTTGAAGCTTGTCATTTACTCGTCCCACGTTCTGGAGATGTTGGTGATGATGGTTTCCATGCTTTCCGGAACGCCGTCAAATGCCGCGTCCCGAAAGTTTCTGACCCAGACGTCTACACGAATTCGCACGGCGGGCAGCTCGCCTTGAAGGGATTCCACCGAAGTCACGCGTCGGTACAAACCGTTCTCATCCAGAAGCCCCGCGGCATTCACCACGTTTCCCGGCGCCTCCTCCACCAAATCTTCCATGGCGTCGAAGCCAACCAATCTCGCCCGTTCGACCCGACTCCACGCCAAGGAAACGGCTTCCGTTCGCCGCCGAACGCTTTCCGTGGTTCGCGTGGTTTGCACCAGCATCGCCAACGCGCCGGAGAGAAACAAAGCCAAGATCATGCTGGAGACCATCACCTCCACCAACGTAAATCCGCGGGTATCGGCTTTCCGGTGATCATGTCCATTCGCGATCATTGGGGAAACGCAAGGATTTTTATGGCATAACTTTGGGTTCATAAAGTGAAAAAGTATATATTCGTAAGGAGCAGGCAAGCTTAATTTCAAGGAAAATGTTGACTGTCTTCGACGGTGTGGGGTTCTGATTGTGCGGCTCGCTGAATCATTCGTTTGCATTGCATGAAAACTTACCGAACTTATGAAAAATACAAAAATTACTTGACCTGATCATTGAAATAAGGTACTGGACCCACATGATGATTACTAAGTATACATAAAAAATAACCTAATTTAGTTATAAAATAAAAAATCCTTCTGAAACCCCGGTGTATGATGAAAACAGCTAAGAAAATGACATGCATGGCGATTTGCCTGAACCTCGTGGCGCTAACCGCCCAAGGTGCGCTTTTAAACGTGGATTTTTCCACCGCGACTTTTGAAGACCAAGCCACGGGCTATTTGGGCGGGTGGTTTGGAAATGAAATGTCGTTTGGCCAGTGGTATGGTGAGGGAATTAGGATCAATATGGGGGGGCATGGACTCACGGTGAACAATTCCGCCACGGATTCATTCCGGGGTACGGTCATTTTTCTGGAACCTTCTCTTTTTGGGGGTGAGGCCGGAACTTATACCTTGCAGTTCGAAGTCACGGAACTTTCCTTTTTTGACGCTCCCAACAATCCTGAAAACACGCCCATTGACGGCACGCCGGGCACACACGGCAGTGGTTGGGTCGGCATCATGGAGGCGAATGGGTATGATCTGGATCAGAATCCGCCTTCAGGAGATGCCATCTTCGTCAACACCACCCCCGGAAATTCCGCGAACCTTTTTGAGGCCGAGGGATCTGCAACCGTGGAGAATTTGGCCTCCATGGCATTGCTTGAGACGGGGGTTTTCAGCCTGGATTTTACGTATGGCGGCACCGGCGCCGTGGGGTTGGCGTTTGGCAGTATCAACTCGGCTTATCCGCACACGCTCATCAATTACGACAATGTCGTCGTGATTCCCGAACTGTCCTCGTTTTTGTTGGGGATCTTGGCCTTGGGCTCCGTTTGTCTGGGAAACAAAATACGCAACAGGTGACCTTCGCTTCGCCTCCTTCTTCCCGGATGATCCGCAATCATCCCCCCTCCGCCCATACCGTTCTTCCACCCAACCCATACGGGGAATTGCAAGATGTACATTTTGCATTTTTGAATTGCCTTTGTGGGGTTTGTGGGTAGACTTGGGGTATGCAAAAAAAAGAACACCGTATATTTTTCATGCTGCTGGGCGCCTTGGCCGTTTTGGGTCTTGTTTTGACGTTTTACCGCTCGGAGGAGCCGGAGACACGGCCTTTGGTGCGTTGGGAAGGGCGGACGATGGGGACGAAATACTTGATTCAGCTGGTGGGGCACGAGTTGCCCGAGGCGGAGAAAACGCGCCTTCGGAATCTGGTGGAGGCGGAACTGGAGGCGGTCAATCTGTCCATGTCCACCTATCTGGCGGAAAGTGAGATTTCGCGCTTGAACGCATTCGGCGAAACGACGCCGTTTGAGGTGAGCGCGCGGTTTCGGGAAGTGCTGGCCAAAGCCATCGAACTGCACGAGGCCATGGAAGGGGCCTTTGATCCGACCATGGGGCCTTTGATTGATTTGTGGGGGTTTGACCGGGGAGCGGTTCCCGAAACCACTCCCTCCGAGGAGGCCATTGCGGAACTGTTGGCGAAGACGGGCATGGAACATTTGGAACTCGGCGAAGAGGGGGTGTCCAAGGCGGTGCCCGAATTGCAGATCAATCTATCCGCCATTGCCAAGGGATATGCGGTGGATCGGGTGGCTTCGTTGTTGTTGCAGGAGGGTTTTTTGGATTTGTACGTGGAAATCGGCGGCGATTTGGTGGTGCGGGGGCTTAATCCCCGGGGATTGCCCTGGCGAATTGGCATTCAACGTCCGCAATTCGACGCCCCGGAAGAGCCCGAACATGTGTTGGGCTTGCAACGGGGGGCCATCGCCACCTCCGGCGATTATCGGAATTTTCACGAAGTGGACGGGAAACTAACCCATCACATCCTGGATCCGGCCACCGGACGATCCGTACAAAACAACCTCACTTCGGTCACGGTTCACGCGCCGGACTGCATGACCGCGGATGCGATTGCCACGGGGCTGTTTGTAATGGGCATGGAGAAGGGGATGGCCTGGGTGGAAAATCGTCCGGGGATCGAAGCGCTGATGATTGGACGCAAGGACGGGGAATTCGAAGTGCGGATGACCCCGGGCATGGAGCGGATGCGGGTCCACTGATGCGCGTTCGCAAAACAACCACGAATGAACACGAAATTTCCGTAGTAGATCGGCAGTCCCTTGCCGATAACGAACCACTGATGGACACTGATTCACACTGATGCGAGGGTTGGGGCAGGGCTGGGAAAGGAACCACGAATGGACATGATTTCCCGTAGTAGATCGGC
>PXAS01000194.1 GCA_003565815.1 PVC group bacterium | reverse complement strand
CAGTTTAGACCTTGTTTGAAAAGTCATTCGGTCTCCCCCGAAGGCTTTTCCCCATGTTCAGGCTTTCCCACCACACTTTCTCCACCTCTTTTGCCACAGCCGATACGGCGATCCTCCTTCGCGCTACGGCGGGACCAGGTTGGCGCTCCTGTCCTCACTTCACCCCGCAAAGAATCCACATCCTCTCTTCCATTCGCGGGCCGGCAAAGCCATTCGCGGGGTCTCCCATCTTCCCATCCGTTGGACGGCGAAGCCATCCGTTGGTTTTTCCCCTATTCAATTCCCCTTTCGGATGAAAAGTATCTTTCAGGGCAGGGTGAGAATTCTGTTGGAATCTGAAAATCCCTGACCCGGGTTTTGGCTCCGAAATTTGCTCCGGGCCTGAAGGCCCATCGCTGAAGCCGCTTGAAAGCGGAACTCCGAAGCTTTTCCAGTGACAAAATTCACCACGGTTTTCAGGCTTTTCCGTGCTTTTCTTTCCGGGGAAATCGGTGTAGGGTTCGCGGCGACTGACATTTTCGCTATGAATTCCGAGATCATGACCATCATTTTGTTGATTGTGCTGGGTTTTACCACCCACCAAGGGCTGACGCGTCCCGGCGTGTCGGCCAAATACCGGTTCAGCGCGGAGGGAATCCGCCTGCGCCGTCAGTGGATCCGGCTGGTGAGTCCGGCGTTTTTGCATGCGAGCTGGGGGCATTTCGCCGGGAATGCGATCACGTTGTTCTTTTTCGGACGTCAATTGGAGTCGGTGGGTCCGGAATTGTTTTTGGGGGTCTTTTTCCTGTCGGTTGCCGGGGGATCGGCGCTGTGTCTGTGGTTGCATCGCGAGGAGGAATATCAGGCGGTGGGGGCTTCGGGTGGCGCCTTGGGGGTGTTGTTCGCCTGTGTGTTTCTGTTTCCCGGGATGACATTGCGCATTTTTCCGGTGCCCATTGACATTCCTGCCTGGCTCTACGCATTCGGATTTTTGTTGTTCACGTTGCAGGGATTGCACAGCGGATGGGGCGGGATCAGCCATGAAGGCCATCTCGGGGGGCTGATCACGGGGGTACTGTTGGCCTGGATGCAGTTTCCGAAAGTCGTGCAGTCCCAACCGTTGCTGCTGGCCGGGGTTTTGGGGGCATCCACGCTGGGGATTTGGTATTTTCACGTGAATCCCGGACGGGTGCCCGGCTTTTTGCGCTGGCGGATTCGCGAAGGGGTCAAGGACATCCGGCACAAACGCTCCGCGGAACAGTCCCTGCAGGTGGACGCGCTGCTCGACAAGGTGGCTCGCGAAGGGATTCACAGCCTGACCCCGCGTGAGCGGAAGGTGCTGGAAGACGCTTCCAAACAAAGGCGGGGCACGCGATGAAATCCTCGGGAACTTTTTGGCCCCTGGCAAAGCTCACCATGGTGGAGATTCCCCGTCAGCCCGCCCTGCTGTTGCTGGCCACCACCGTGGTGCTGTTCATTGGCAGCCTGCCGTTTTTGATTGCCCACAACTTGGGGGAACCGGGGAAATTGGTGCGCGACAGCGCCATGGCGGTGATGTTTCTGGGGGCGTTGCTGGTGTCGGCCACCGCCGCCTGCGGGGCCGTGAGCGGAGAAATCCGCCGGGGAACCGCCGGGGCGATTTTGAGCAAACCCATTGGCCGGGCGCGTTTTTTGACCGCCAAATACGCGGGCGTGGCCGGGGTGATGCTGGTGTTCGCGCTGTTGTGTACCCTGTCCATTTTGATTGCCGACCGGGCCGCCTCCCGGGCGTTCATGATTGGCTGGACGTTTTTGATTCCGCTCTATCTCGCGGTTTTGGGCGCCTACCTGCTGGCGGGGTTGTTGAATTATTTTACCAGCAGGCCCTTCGCCTCCACCGCCTTTTGGTGTTTGGCGGTTTTGCTGAGCCTCGCGTTTTTGTTCACCCTGACCCTGGACGGCTCCGGGGCGGAAGCGGTGATCGATCATGGCGGACACACCCATGTCGCGCCCGGGGCGGGGCAGCCGGTTCCGGTTCGTTGGGCCCTGGTCCCCGCCTGCCTTTTGCTGACCTTGGCGGCGCTGATGTTGCAGGCCCTGGCGCTGTTTTGCGCCTTGCGTCTGGCGGTGGTGCCCACCTTGTCCATTTGCGGCGGGCTTTTTCTGGTGGGACTGATGTCCGATTATCTTTTGGCCGCCCGGGCCGCCCGGGCCGTTTGGGCGCGGGTGCTGTACGTGGTCTTGCCCAACTGGCAACATTTCTGGATGGCGGACGCGCTCAGCGCCAACGGACAGGTGCCCTGGTCCTACGTGGGCGCGGCGGCGGTGTACGCGCTGGCTTGGGCTTTGGGCGTCTTGTGTTTGGCGCTCGGATTTTTTGAACGCATGGAGGTTCGTTGACATGGCTGATGACCCGATGATTTACACCCGTGATTTGACCAAAATCTTCCGTGATTTTTGGCACCGTCCCCGCGCCCGCGCCGTGGACGGCATTTCTCTTGAGGTTCGCCCCGGCGAAGTTTTCGGGTTGCTGGGGCCGAATGGTTCCGGGAAAAGCACCACCATCAAAGTGCTGTTGGGGCTGTTGCACGCCGATGGCGGGGAGGTGAAAGTGCTGGGGCGTCCGCCCCGGGACGTGAACGTGAAAAAACGGGTGGGCTATTTGCCGGAGGAATCGTATTTGTATCCGTATTTGGATGCCCGGGAGACGCTGCGGTTTTACGCGGCCCTGTTTGGATTGTCCGGGGCGGAACGGGAACGCCGCATCGACGCCTTGCTGGAAATGGTGGGCCTGGCCCACACCGGACGACGGCGGGTGGGGGAGTTTTCCAAGGGGATGGCCCGCCGCATCGGTTTGGCCCAGGCCTTGATCAATGATCCCGATTTGGTTATTCTCGACGAACCCACTTCGGGATTGGATCCCCTGGGTACCCGCCAAGTGAAGGACATCGTCCGCGCCCTTGCGGATCGCGGCAAAACCGTGTTGCTCTCCTCCCATCTGCTGGCCGATGTCGAGGACGTCTGCGACCGGGTCACGATTCTGTACGGCGGCAAGGTCCGGGCCGCCGGCCCCATCCGCGAATTGTTGAAGGTGGCCGGGCATTTGCAAATCCAGTTGCGGGATCTGGACGAGGACCGCCGGGAGGAGTTGCTGGACGCGCTCGAAAAGATCCTCGGCAACCGTCCTTCCCTGGAGCCCACGCGCCGGGATTTGGAAACCTTCTTTTTGGAAGTGGTGGCCCAGGCGCGCCGTGAAAGCGGCGAATCCAGCGGCACCCGCGCCGAAGGCGCCCTGGCGGAGTTTTTGACCGCGGTTTCGGACGAAGGACGCATGAAGGACGCATGAAAAATTGGTGGGCCATCTATCTATTGACCCTGCGGGCCGCGTTGCGCGAACGCGTGGCTTGGTCCATGCTGGCGCTGGTGGCCGGGGTTTTGATCCTCCTGCCCCTGGGTTTGCGCGGCGACGGAACCTTGTCCGGCGAACTGCGCATGCACATCCGCTACAGCATCGGTTTGTCCGCCGGATTGTTGGCGGCCATGACCCTTTGGGTTTCCTGCGCCAGCGTGGCCGGCGATTTGTCCTCCAAACGGCTGCACATGGTGCTCACCAAACCGGTTTCGCGGGCGGCGCTGTGGTGGGGGAAATGGCTGGCGGTGTCCACGCTGTCGGTGGGATTGTTGTTTGTATGCGGGTTTGTCACGTTATTCCGCGTCAATGGCGTGGTGCGCGGCGCCGCCGCCGAGAAAACGCCCGAAGAGTTGCGGGTCCTCCGCGACACCGTCTTGACCGCGCGCCGTCCGGAGGCGCCAGAAGCGGAGGATTTGACCGAGGAAATCGAGGCCCGCTTGCGGGAGGAATTGCGCACCAGCGTCTTGCCGCCGGGGGTGACCGAGGAGATGCTGCGCCGGGAAATTGAACTCCTGCTGCTGGCCCTGCGCAATTCGGCCCGCCAGGATCAGACCGTCCGCTGGGAATACGCGTTGTCCGCCCCCGTGGGAACGGAAGAGGATTTGCAACTGGCCTACCGCTTTGACGGCGCGTCCATGGGGGCGGTGCGCGTGCCCGGCGAATGGCGGGGGGGCACGCCCGAAACCCCGGATTTGTTCACCCGGCGGGTGGAACAATCCCCGTCGGGCGAATATGTGCTGCATCTGAACGAAGACGGGCGCTTTGACGGGGCCGCGCGCATCGTGGTCGCCTTTGTCAACCAAAGCGAAGCCGGAGACATGGTGTTTTTCCGGCCCGGGGACGGGGTGATGCTGTATCGTCCCGGCGGATCGTTCGCCCCCAATTTTCTCCGCGCCCTGGGGTTGTTGTCCGGATTGCTGGCGTTGCTCGCGGCCTTGGGCGTGAGTTCGGGCTGCCTGTTTTCCCTGCCCGTGGCCTGTTACGTGACCTCGGTCATGTTGGTGATGCGGGGCTTTGCGGGCACGGTGGAACAGGCGCTGGAGGAGGGCACCCCCTTGTCGCGCATGGAAGACCCCGGCGTGCTCGTGCGGGTATTCAATTCGGTGAGCATGACCATGTATCGGGGGGTTCACATGGTGCTGCGGCCCCTGGATCTGGACAGTCCCCTGGAGCGCGTGGCCAACGGGGTGTTGATTTCCGGAAGCGAGCTGGCGGGGGTTTTGGTCCTGCGCATGTTGCCCGTGCTCCTGCTCATTGCGGGCGGGGGCATCTTTTTGTTTCACAAACGTGAGGCGGGGGTGGCCGAATGAATCCGAAACGACGTGCGCGCATCCTTTTCTTTTTCGGGGTCGTCCTCATCGCCCTGGCCGGCGGACGGCACGCCGATTTGGTGGACCGCCGCAGCGAGCACCAGTTGCAGGCCGTTCCCCCGGAGGACACCACGCCGCTGGTGGCCATCACCACCGTGGCTTTCGGCGCGTTTCGCGGTTTGGTGGCGGACGTCCTCTGGATGCGGGCCCATGAATTGCAGGAAAGCGGCCAGTTTTTCGAATTGGTTCAGCTCGCAGCCTGGATTACCCAACTGGAGCCCAATATCCCCGAAGTCTGGGAATTCCAGGCCTGGAACCTCGCCTACAACATCAGCGTTTTGTTTCCCGAGGACGAAGACCGCTGGCGCTGGGTGCAACATGGCCTCGACCTGTTGCGCACCGACGGATTGCGCAACAACCCCCGCTCGGATGTGATTCATTGGAACATCGGCTGGATGTTCCAACATAAAATCGGCATGGATTTCGACCAGGCACACGACCATTACAAAAGACGCCTTTCGGAAAAAGTCACCGAGGCCTTCGACGGCCCCCGTCCGCAAACGGAAGCGGCCCTTGAAGCCGCCCGCCGGGAATTCCGCATGCAACCGGAGCGCATTCAGGCCCTGGAGGCGCGTTTCGGGCCCCTGGACTGGCGTCTGCCCCATACGCACGTGCTCTATTGGGCCGATCGGGGAGGGGCGTATTCCCGAAACCGGTTTCAGCAAGGCCGCTTGTTCAGGATGCGCATGCAGGCGCTGTCCGAACTGCTGCGCCGCGGAGAGCTGATCCTGGACGACGAAGGCCTTCCCGTTCTGGCCTTGCCCCGCCTGTCGCTGTTGCCCCTGATCCTCGAGGAATATGAACGCCATTCCGGGGCGGAGGTCGTCCGCCGCGGATTTACCGGATTTCTCCGGGAAGCCCTGTTGCTCTTCGCCGAATACGGGGATTTGGAGACCGCCATGACGTTGTACGAGCGTATGCATCGCTTGGATCCCGACTTCCCGGCGGGCGAAGAGGGCTTGCAAGCGGTTTTGGCGTCCCACGCCCAAATTCCCGAGGAGATGCTGAGCCGGGATCAGGCCATGATCCGCGTGACCGCCCTGCTCGTTCAGGCCCGGCAATGGGAAACCGTCGATCCCGCCCGTTCGCGCGGACTCACGGGCATGGCCCGCCAGGTTCACCGCAGGTATCAGTCCGGACGCGTCAGCCGCGAACATGCCCGCCGAACGGGCCTGCCGCCTTTTGACCACATGGTGGATGCCATTCATGGCCGGCTGGCTCCCGGCGAAAACTTCTAAGGAAATCACCGTGTCAAACGACCTATCCATGAACCCCACTGAAATGGATGCCCAATCATTGGAAATAAAATTGGAAGATTTAATGAATGCCCACGCCCCATCCTTGTTGAGATACGCCGCCCGAATGGTCCGCGACGACCATACGGCCCGCGATGTCGTGCAACAGGTTTTCATTCGATATCACCAACTCCCGGACGCAGACCGTCCGGCGGACGGGGCGGTGCGTTCCTGGTTGTATCGGGTGACCCACAACCGGGCCGTGGATTTGATCCGCAAGGAACAACGCCGCAAAAAGCTTCACGAAGCCCACGCCGAACGGGACCTGGCCCATGAGCGCAGTCAACGCGCGGCCCTCAACCGCCACCGCACCCGGGAGGTGCTCGACCACCTGCATCTCTTGAAAGAAAACGAACGCTCGGTTTTGTTGCTGCGGCTCCAGGAGGGGCTCAGCTACCGGGAAATCAGTGAAGTGACGGAACTTTCCGAAGGCAATGTCGGATATTTGCTCCATCAGGCCGTCTCCACCCTGTCCGACAAATTGGCAAAAGGGGGGGCGTCATGAGCTGGCCCAAAGAAGATCCGCGCTGGACCGCCCTGGTCATGGACGAACTTTCGGGGAAAGAGAAGGCGGCGGCGGAAGCGCAACTCGCGGAGGATCCCGCGCTGCGGACCTATGTGGCGGAATTGCGTCAGACGGTGGACCTGTTGCGAGGCGTCCTTGACGAACCCGTTCCGGGCATGGACCGCATTGTGGCGGACTGTGGGCAGGCGATTCGGGCCCCTTCAAAATCGGGACAAAGTCCCGCGGCCCGTTCCGCCGCTTCCCCCGGAAATTGGGGGCGTTGGTTTCCCACCGCCATCGCGGCCATGCTGGTCATCGGATTGGGCATGGCATATTTTCATTTCAATCGAACCGAACACGGCGGCACCCGTTTGTATGACGAGGTGTCGGACGAACCGATCGGCGTTTTGCGCACCCAAACCGGGGATGCGCCCGAGCATTGGGATCGGGCGGCCGCGGGGGAATTGCGGGAAGAAGCCCCGGAGCCAATGCGGGATGCGGACCCGTTGATGGATTCATTTCGTTTGTCGGAGGAGGCGGACGTGGCCGCCCCGGGCAGGCGTTGGGACTCCCGTGCCGATTCCGAGCCTGAAGCGGATACACCCGCACCCATGATGCGGCGTAGGATGCCGGAGCGGGAATTCGGTGCATCTCCCCGCGAACCCGCCCCGGCGCCCGCCCCCGAGGCGGCCGTGCCGGATGGGGTCGACCGGGCCGATGTCCCCGTGCCCCCCCGGATGCCCCGGCCCGAACGGGCCGATGGGTTTTCCGTGTCCGAAACCCCTTCGGCCCAAGCCATGTCCGCAGACGATGCCCCCCCTCCCGCGGAGGAAACGCCCCCGGAACTTGAGCGTGCCCGGCGGACGCGCGGCGTGGACATCCTGTCCACGGGGATCTCCCCGCGAATGGAACCGGAGGATGCGGAAGCCCCGGAGCTTTTGGAGGCGGAGGAGGGCGAGGAACCGCGTGAACCCGAGCCGGAACCCGTGCCCACCCCGACTCCCACCCCGACTCCGACCCCGACGCCCGTGCCGCACGGGTGAGGGTGAAACATTTTCCTGACACCCGGCCATGTTGAAGTGCGCTTTGAAGGGGGGTGGATCGAGGTCATGCGTTACAAGTGGCAAACCACCGGCCCCATGACCCGAGAAGCCATCGCTTTGTTTTTCATCGGCCCACGCTGAAGTCGTATTCGGCGAGGAGTTCCATGTATCGGAGCTGTTGGGCGACGAACTGGACGCGGGCGTCTTCGAGGCTGTTTTGACTGCGAATGTATTCGAGGATGCCGATTTCACCGTTTTCCCAGCGGTCCTGGAACAATCGCAACTGTTGTTCGAGAACCTCGACGCGTTCTTCCTGCAGGCGTACGGTTTGCTCGGCTTCCATGACCCGGAGGGCCAGGGACCCAATGTCCCGGCGCCGTTCGCTTTCGGCTTGATACAAGGCGATTTCGGCGGATTTGAGGTCGGCTTCTTTTCTGTTGATCTCGGCGCGGTCGCGGCGGTTGCCGAGGGGCCAGGAAACCACCACTTCGCCGCGGGTATCCGTTTCCCGTCCATCGATCCGCGGGTCGTCGCGACTTTGCAAGCTGAGGCGGGCCTCCACTTCGGGCAAACGGCGGGTGCGGGCGATGCGAAGTTCTTTTTGGGCCAAATCCACTTCCAGGCGGGCATTGAGAATCTGTTCATGGTCCATGAGGGCTTTTTCCAGATCCGCATCCATATCCAGCTCGCGAATCTCAAAAGCGATTTCGGGGGAGACTTCCAAGGGCTCTTGCATGGGAAAGCCGATTTCATTTTTGAGGGTGAGCAGTCCATTGTTGATGGCCCGTTGCGTGGAGACGACATCGAGTTCGCTTTCGGGCACCCGCAGTCTTGCGGTGGCGATGTCCAACGGGTCTTCGCGCACCAAGGCGTGCTCCAGATTCAAGCGGGCTCTTTCGAGCTGCAGTTCACGCAGTTGGAGGGTGCGCTGATTGCGGACGACATCGAAATATTGGCGGGTGACGGTGAGGCGAAGGCGGCGCTGCTCGAGGCTGAGGCGGTTCCATTCCCGGGCTTCGTTGATGCGGGCCTGCTCCACGGGAAAGCGGCTTTCGGCCAAGGTGCCGCCGCCCAGGAGCGTTTTGCTCAACTGGAGGGCGTAGGTGGTCACGTCATTGCCGTCGGTCCCTTCCTGCAAGGTGGCGTTGGCCCTGGCGTCGAGATCGGCGGGCAGGAGTTGGCGGACGGAACCCTCGGTGCGCTGGGTATCGCTGGAATCCTGCCACTCCCTGGCGGCACGGAAGACGGGATCGAAGCGGGACCTGGCGATTTCCACGGCTTGGATCAAGTTGTCATACCCCAACCTTTGGCGTTCCAAGCCGGGGGCATGTTCCAGGGCAAAGGTTTGCACGTCTTCGAGGGTGAGGGGCGCCGATTCTGCGGCCCGCAAGCCATGCCCCGGCATGCAAAGCCAAACGCAAAGGTATGGGAGGATTGCCAATGGGCGCGTGTTTCGATGAAAGGGTTTCAGTTTATCCATGGTCCGGTGTCTCTTCTTCGGCAGGTTCGTCTTCGGACTCCGGCGCTGGCTCCGGTGCTGGCTCAGGTTCAGGAGCGGGTTCGGGTTCGGACTCCGGCTCCGGCTCCGGCGGGGGCTCCGGCACGGGCGTGGGTGTGGGGGTGGGAACCGGTGTCGGGGTTGGCGTGGGAATCGGGGTTGGGGTGGGCGGCGGCAGGGGCCCCAGGTATTTCATTTTGAGGGCCAAGTCAACCCGATGGGAGGGGACGGGCAATTCCCGGTTGGTTTCCGAGAGGAAAAAAACGTTTTGCTCGTGAATTTCGCCGGTAAAGGTATTCCACCATTCCACGCGATAGCGGCCCTCGTCCAGACTGTCGGGCAGGGCCAGCCAGCCGCGTCCGGAGCGGGGGAAGT
>PXAS01000067.1 GCA_003565815.1 PVC group bacterium | reverse complement strand
CTCAGATGGCTGTCTTCCACGTGATGGCTTTGCTTGCGCTTCCGGGGGGCGCTCGGTTTCTTCGGCGCGGCTTTCTGGGCGGGCACGTCGGGTTTGCCCGCCGATTTGCCCGTGGTTTTGCCAGCGGTTTTGTCCGTGGTTTTGCCAGCGGTTTTGTCCGTAGATTTGACGGCGGATTTTTTGGCGGACGCCGTCTTTTCCAAAGCTTTGGCCGGGGATTTCGCGCTTTCTTTTTTGCTGGAAGCCTTTGCGGTCTTGGACGGCGTCGCGGCTTGTTTCTTGCCGGAGGCGGTCTTTTTGGGTTGACGTTTCGTCTTGGGATTGGCGGGCATATAAAGTGATTTCCAATGATGTGTAAGGACGGGGAAGCGTTGCGGGGCAGGGGGATTCCAGATGGGCGCCCGCACAAAAATTGCCGCATACCTTACAAAAAAAACCGAAAAAGTCAAGTGAACCGATGGAAATGTATCGGGCGCGGTGTGCCCATCATCGTGACGCTCAAACGGGGTCAGCTTCCCCGCGCACATCCTCGACCAGGGAAAGGCGTTCCGTGGGCAGGGGTTTGCTGCGGGCGGCGGCCTCCAGGTAAGCTTCGAGGTGGGGCCGGGAGGCGGTGCCGCCGATGGTGGTTTTGATTTCAGGATAGGAGGCGGCGAGGTCGAGGGCCAATTGCACGGGATCGAGATCGGGCATGGCCTTCGCAAGGGCTTCCCGTTTCTCCGCGAGGCGTTTGTCCCGCCATCCGCCCAGGGTTCTCAGAGCCAGCACGGGGATGTTGCGGGTGCGGATTTCGTTCCAGGCATGATCACTGCAGTCGCGCTGCAGGGCGTTGAAATAGAAGGTCACCCCGTCGATGAGCGGATGCTCTGCGGCTTCGACCACGGCGTCGGAATTGTTTTTGTCCATGAAAAGCACGGCGTGTTGGATGAGGCCCCGCTCCTTGAGGGCGGCCAATTCGTCCACCAGGGGACCGCCTGGTCCGCATAGCTGGTCCACGAGGTTGCCGGGTTCGCGCACCATGGAGACAAGTTGGGCGATGTGGATGGTCTCCAATCCGAGACGATGAAGACAGTCCTCGGTTTCGAAGCGCAACAAAGGCACGGAACCGTCGCGGATTTTCAGAATCATGCGGGGAGTGCGGGCGCGATCCTGATCGAAGGCCATGCGCAGGACCATGAAGGTGAACCCGTTTTCATAGGTGCGGCTGGCGTGAAACCAGACCCCGGCGTCCATGGCCTGGCGGGCGACGCGGATGTCGGCTTCGGGGGTGATGGGATTGCGCCCAAGGGACATGCTGCCAAAGGTATAGGGGGTCAGTTCGGGTATCATAACGGTTCCGGGGGTGCGTGGGGTTTTGCGAATGTTTCAGGCGCTGTTCGAGGGGCTTGGCGGTACGGAGACGCCCGTACATGGGGCGGATCCGCAGTGAAGGTTCATGCCGCTCACCCTACCCGATTTATGGTGAAAAGGAAAAGAATAAAAAAGATAGTATGATTATGATTTTTCGGATCTTCCGAGCGTCGGAAGCGTTTTCCGGGAGGCTTCCGACACTCGGAAACGGTGCGCCACAGGGCGAATGGCTATATTTTCCCGTTGGAAATCCCGTGGTTCATCCGGGCTTGGGTGTCGGGGCGGATTTGCGGAGGGTTTGTTCGGCGCAGTGGTACTGGTGGTGAACGTAGGGGAGGAGTTGCAGGTTGTGGGTGACGAGGATGACCCCGATGCCGCTGTCGGCGGCTTGGGTCAGGGCGCGCATGACCGCGTCCCCGGCTTCGGCGTCCAGATTGCCGGTGGGTTCGTCGGCCAAGAGGAGTTGGGGCCGGGTAAGCAGGGCGCGGGCAATGGCGACGCGCTGGGCTTCGCCCCCGGAGAGGGTGTCGGCGCGACGGGTGGCGAGGGGGGACAGGCCCAATTCGTCCATGAGTTCGTCGGCGCGGCGGGTGAAGTCGGAGAGGGGGCGGTTGAGGTATCGGGCCCGGAAAAGGATGTTTTCGCGGACGCTGCGTCCGGGAAGGAGGTGCATGTTCTGGAAGATCATGCCCACGCCGCGCTTGCGGATTTCGGCCCGGGCTTTGCGGTTGCGCCAGTCGACGGGGTGGCCGTCATAGCGGATCTCTCCCTGGCTGGGCGGGTCGAGCAGGCCGATGAGGTTGAGAAAGGTGGTTTTTCCAGATCCGGAGGGACCGGTGACGGCACAGAATTCGCCGGGGTTCAGTATGAAGTCGACGTCCAGCAGGACCGGGGCGGGGGGCGGGGCGCCGGGCGCGGACGGCGGATACCGTTTGCTGAGTTTGCGGACTTCGAGCACGGGGTTCATGAATCTAAAATCCGGGCGGAGCCAGGACCTCATCGCCGGGTTGAAGTCCGGAGGCGACGCGGAAATGGGTGTCGTTCCCGCCGTCGAGTTCGAGGAGGGTGCGGGTGATTTGTCCGTTTTGCCGGACCAGGGCGTGGGGGTGGTCCCCGTCCCAAAAGACGAGTTGTCGGGGCAGGACCACGGTTTGGGGATGATGGCGGGCGCGAACGTGGGCCTGGACGGTCATGCCGGTGCGAAGCCGGGGGTCGCTTTCGGACAGGAGGAGGGTGACTTCAAAAAATTTCTGCCACGCGGGGCGTCCGGGCACGCTGCGGGCGACGGAGCCGAGGCTGATGATTTCGGCCTGCAATTGGATGTCGGGAAAGGCTTCGGGCAGAATCAGGGCCGGGTTTCCGGGGCGGAGGGCGGAGATGCGGGATTCGGGGATGAGGCAACGGACGACCGGGGTTTCCATGTCGGCGATTTGCATGAAGGGCTGGTTGCGGTAAACGCTGTCGCCTTCCCGCAGGGTGCGGTATTCGCCGTTGATGTGCAGGGGCAGGTACACGACCATGCCGGATATCCCGGCCCGGATTTCGGAGCCTTCGATTTGCTCTCGCACCAGATCCAATTGCCGAAGGGCGCTTTCGCGTTTGGCTTCGGCTTGGCGGATCCGGGCCGGGTGGAGGATTTCCAGGGTCAGATCGCGCTGTTGCTCCAGGGCGGAGAGGGAGGTTTCCAATTGTCGGATCCGCTCCCGGTGGGTGGCCAGTTCGGCCTCGGACACGAGGTCCTGCTCCGCCAGTTCGGCCATGCGTTCGGTGACGCGTTGCTCCCGCGCGAGGTTGGCGGCGATTTCGCGCAGGTCGGATTGGAATTTGGCGCTTTGCAGGGGGATTTCCGCCCGCGTGAGGCTTTCATGTTCGGTGACGGCCAAGGTGTGGTCGCGCTCGAGGTTGGCGAGGGTGGATTGCAGGCTGGAATTGTCGAAACGGGCCACCAAATCGCCTTCCGACACGTGGGCGCCTTCCGGGGCGAGGTAAAGGATGGCGGTGGATTGGCTGATGCCGGAGACGACGTTTTCGCTGCGCATGGACTCCAGGGTGCCCTGAAAGGGGATCCAGTGGTTGAACTCGGACGCTTCCACCACGTGCGTTTCCACGTTGGCGCCGGAATCGGTGGCCGGACCGCCGCGCAGCATCCAGACGACGGCACCGGCGGCGAGGAGGAAGAGGATCAGGGGAATTTTCAAGGAAGTCTTCATCATGACGGTATTGCAGGGATATTACCCACTGGGAGAGCGAACGCAAGATTCGCGGGCAAGATTTGCGCGCGCGGGGTTCAAGGGGCGGCCTTGAGGTCTTCGGGCACTTCGATGAGGGTGCCGAGGGCGCGGAGGAGGCGGAAAGCGGCGAGGGAGGCTTCGCTGCGGGCGGTGAGTTCGGCGGAAATGGCCTGGGCATGGGCGTCTTCGGCGTCGCTGAGGGAAAACGCGTCCCCGCGTCCCATGCGGAAGAGGGCTTCGGCGAGTTCGAGGCGTTTGTCGGCCAATTCACGGTTGCGGGTGGCGATGCGATGGTTGGTGCGGCTGCGGTGGTAGTTGCGGATTTGCCGGCGGACGTCGAGCTGGACGGCGTAGTGGAGATCCACGAGCTGACGTTCGGCGGCGGCCTGTCGGTTTTCGCTTTGTCCGAGGTCGGCCCGGCGCTCGGCGGGGGTGAAATCGGGTTCGATGGCGATGCCGATGAACCAGGAATCGGGTTCGGCGTTTTCCAGGCCGTCGCCCCGGTATTCGAGGTCGCCGAGAAGTTGCACGTCGGGCTGCAAATTGCGGCGGGCGATGCGGACGGCGCGTCCGCTGTCGTCGAGGACGTCGAGGGCGCGGGCGAAATCGAGGCGGTTGGCGAGCGCCATGGCGTAGCCTTCGTCGGGATGCGGGGGATCGATTTCGAGGAGAGGCGGGGGCAGCAGATCAAAGGTTTGTTGCGGCTCGAGACCGAGCAGCACCACGAATTCCTCGCGGTGCTGCTCAAGGATGTCGCGGCTGTTGTCGCGGCGGGCGTCGGCCTCGCCCAATTGCCGTTCGATGCGCAGGGTGTCCACGCGGGTGACTTGTCCGCTGTCTTCGCGGACGCGGGTGAGGGCGGCCAGTCCGGTGAGGCGTTCGAGGGTGCGTTCGTCGGCTTCGACCTGGCGGGCGGCGCGGAGGACGGCCTCGTGGGCGGTGGCGACTTCGAGCACGAGATCCTGTTTGCGTTCGTAATAGGCCCGGCGGGCGTCGGTGAGGGCCCGTTCGGCGCGGAGTTTGGGTTCGAGGGTGACGAGGCGGCCGGCGCGACGGAACAGGGGTTGGCGGGCGTTGGCCCGCAGGCGGGTTTCGGTTTCGCCGTCGAAGCGGGCGGCGCCGCCGAAAAGTTGCACTTCGCCTCCCGGCGTAAAGCGGCGGCGAAGTTCGACCCCGCCCTCGATTTGTTCGGCTTCCTCCCGTTGACCGGCCTGAAGGCGAATGCCGGGGCGGATTTGGAAGTCCGCTTCCCGGGCGGTGAGGGTGAACCCGGCGTCATCCACTTCGGCGCGGACATTGAGTAGGGCGCGGTTGTGTTGGAGGGCGAGATCGATGGATTCCTGCAATCCCAGCGGAGGGGGTTCTTCCGCGCCTGGCAGGAGGCCGAGCGACGCGAGCGCGAGGCAGACGAGTTTGATGCGGGGATGTGGCGGGGTCATGGCGGGACCTTTCTCTTTCAAAGCGCTTCGGCTTCGCCGTTTTCCAGAAGGCGGGGACCGCCGAAACGGATGCCGAGGAGGCCGAGGGGGGCGGTGAGGAGAATGGCGAGAACGGCGAGGGCGAGAATGATTTCGCCGCCGTCGATGCCGAGGGCCAGGGGGACGCTGCCGAGGGCGGCCTGGACGGTGGCTTTGGGGAAATAGGCGAGGACGCAGAACTGGCGTTCGCCGAGCGTGAGTTTGGAACGTGAGGTGGCCAGCCACGCGCCGGCGGAACGGGCCGCGAGTCCGATGGCGATGACTGCAAGGGCGAGGGGGCCGGCCTGAAGGGCGATGCGAAGATCGACCTGCATGCCGATGAGCACGAAGAGGATGATTTCCGCGAAAACCCAGATTTTCGAGAGTTTGGCGGCGAGTTCATGCGCGATGGGTTCGGCGCGTTCGAGAAGGAGAAACCCGACGGCCATGATCCCCAACAATGCGGCGCTGTGCATCCACTCCCCGGCCTGGACCAGCAGCAGGGAGACCATGAGGAGAATGAGGGTTTTTTCGGTGGCGCGCACCTGTTGGCGGCGTTTCCGGAACCAATGAGACAGGCCGAGTCCGACGGCGATGCCGGGGACAATGCCGAGCATGACCGCGAGGGGGAGTTCCAGAAGCACCCGGGTCCACTGCACCGTTTCACTGAGGGCCATGCGGGTGAAGAGGGAGAAGAGGGTGATGGCGAGGACATCGTCCACCGAGGCACCGGCCAATACGAGGGTGGGGACCGCGTTGCGCCGTCCATATCCGTTTTGACTGAGGTCGAGCATGGCCGGCACGATCACGGCGGGGGAAACGGCGGCGAGCATGAAGGCGGTGAGGGCGGAGACCGGCCAGGGGAAGTCGAAGAAAAACCGCAGGGCCAGGGTGAGGGCCGCGCCTTCGAGGAGGCAGGGGATCACGGCAAGGCTGAGGGCGGTGCCGCCGATTTGATGGAGGGTGCGGCGGCGGATGCCCAGACCGGCCCGCAGCAGAATCACCACCAGGGCGAAGGTCTTGAGAAAGGGTTCCATTTCGGAGAGTCCGGGCGGCCAGGCGTCCGGACCCAGAACGATGCCGATCACCAAACCGCAGCCCAGCATCCCCAGCACGGCGGGCAGGCGGATTCGTTCGAAGAGGCGTCCGGAAAACCAGCCGCCCAACAGTATGAGTACGATGATCAGATTCAGGTTCATCCGGAGGGCCTTCAGTTGGAAATTTGGTCCTCGGTGTCGGGGGGATCAATGCGCATGGCGGCGGGAATGAGGAAATTCCCGTGAACGCGCGTGCCGTCGGTGGTTTCCACCTCGAAGCGGAGGAGTCGGGGCGGGGCGTTGCCGGGGGCGGGACTGTCGTTGGTGGTTTCGGGGGGCCATTTCGGGGACCAAAGATTTTCTTCCAGATAAGCGGAGAGGGCGAGGTGTTGCACGGCGGAATGGAGGAGATTGGTTTGGGCTTGCGTTTGTCCGGGAAATCGGACGGCGCGCCGCCAGTGGCCTTCGTTGTCGGGCGGAAGGTAGGTCACTTCAAGGGGTATGTCCCGTCCGTGTTCGCCGGGGGCGGTGGTCAGCCATTTGGCGGTGCCGTCGGGATCCAGTTGGAAATCCGGGTCGCCGTCGGGGGCCATGGACCGGACGAGATGCGCGAGGTCGTTTTCAAAACCGGACAAGGCCCGATCCAAGGTGTCGGGCGTTTCCGTGAGCAATTCGTCGGCGATGTTGCGAATGGAGGCCAGCATCAGCCAGCCCATGAGGGTGACCACGGAAAGGAGGCTGAGGGCCACGAGCAATTCGACGAGGCTGAGCCCTTTGGCCCTTACAGTTCGGGGGGCGCCAGATTCCATAAGTACAGGAAAAAGATTCCGCCGGCAATGGCGAGAAAGAGGAGGGAAAGCAACATGGCCAATGTCTGGGGATCCATCGATTCCGCGTCATCGTCAATTGCTTCGTCGGCTGCGCCGGCGGGGTCTTCTTCCGGCGCGTCCATGTCCGGGTCCGTTTCGGCAACGGGTTCCAATTCCGGGGACACCTCGATTCCCGCCTCTTCGGGAATATCCCCCAAAGGTTCCCGTAGGTCATCGTCGGAAATGGAAATGGACATGGTGGCGTCGAGCTTTTGGGAGGCGGCCAGGGGGGGTGAATCGGTGATTAAGTCCATTTCGGCGTCGCCGTCCCCGCTTTCCTCGCGCAACTCGGGCCCGTCCACCGAGAAACTGGCGCTGCCGAATTCGATGATATCGCCGTCCAGCAGGGTCGCGGGGGCGATCAGGGTGCTGTAGTTCAAGCGGGTGCCATTGGTGCTGTGCATGTCGATGACGCGCAACACCCCGTCGGTCAACTGGACGCGGGCGTGCTGGGAGGATACGGAGGGATCGTCGATCACCACGTCGCATTTGGGCATGCGTCCAATGAGGAGATTTTCCCCCTCTTCAATTTCGATTAGAGTTTGATCATCCAGGGATCTTAGATAAGCCATGACCTACTTATGAACGTTTTTTTCACTTTTTGCAACGCATGAATCTGATTTGTGCATCCAGCGTCACTTTTGCCGCTCCGGCCTTCGCCCCCTTGGGGGAGCTGACCTTGTTGCCGGAAGGGGAGATCACCCCTGAAAGGGTGCGGGACGCGGACGCGGTGATCACCCGCAGCAAAACCCGGCTCGACCGGGTCCTCTTCGAGGGATCGCGGGTGCAATTCGCGGGCACTTGCACGGCGGGAACGGACCACGCGGATGCGGAGGGGCTGTCGGCCCTGGGCATTCATTTCGCCTCCGCTCCAGGATGCAATGCGAATGCGGTCTCCGAATACGTGGTCGCCGCTTTGCTGGAGGCACATGCCGACCACGGCTTTACGTTCGCGGGCAAAACCCTGGGAATTGTCGGACATGGGGAAGTGGGCTCGCGCGTGGCGCGCAAGGCCACGGCCCTGGGCATGAAGGTGTTGCGCAACGATCCGCCAAAAGCCGCCGAAGGAGCGTCGGGTCCCTGGACAAATCTCGACGATCTTTTGGCGAGTTCGGACGTGCTGACTCTGCACGTCCCGCTGGTGGAAACGGGACCTTGGCCCACACGCAACCTGTTGTCCGCCGAGCGCTTGGCCACCATGAAGCCGGGCGCGGTTTTGATCAATGCCTGCCGGGGAGAAGTGCTGGACGGTCCCGCGGCCGCCGCCGCCCGCCGCTCGGGTCGCTTGTCCTGGCTGGTCTTGGATGTTTGGGACCCCGAGCCGGATGTACCCCTGGAGGTGATGGCCGAGGCCGATTTGGCCACCCCCCACATCGCCGGACATTCGGTGGAGGGCAAAGTGAATGGCACCCGACAAATTCTCGAAGCCCTGTGCGCCCATTTCCAAGTGCGGCATGAATGGGATCCCCTCCCGCTCATGCCCCCGCCCTTGTCGGAACGGGTGTCCCTTCCCGGGGAAGGGGATTTCGAGACCCGCTTGCGCCATGCGCTTCGCTCCTGCTATGAATTGCGCGAGGATGACCGCGCGCTGCGGCGGGCGGATGGACCTCCCGGAAAACTTTTCACCCAATTGCGGCGGAATTACCGGGACCGCCGGGAGTTTTCAGCCACCACGGTCACCGAACTGCACCGGGATGAGCGGGAAATTTACGACGCCTTGGGCTTCCGTGTCTAAGAAAAAAGTGAATTCTCTCTTGATGGGCGGTTATGCGGTTGCCCATTATGGGTACGTACGGGCAACAGGTGACATGGATCTTTTTCCGCGTGGGGGGCGGCTACATCTCGATGGTGCGGCCGAGTTCGGAGATGTTTCAATCCGCGCCCCCGCGTGGGGGGCGGCGTCAAAAACCCCGGCGAACTCGCCCCCGTCTACGTTTCAATCCGCGCCCCCGCGTGGGGGGCGGCTTTGACGAGGTTGTCAGTCAGATGACACTTGCAGTTTCAATCCGCGCCCCCGCGTGGGGGGCGGCGGGAATTAGGGCCGTAAATCTCCCCGGTTACAGTTTCAATCCGCGCCCCCGCGTGGGGGGCGGCCCGCGCATAAACGCGGACTGCCCGTAGAGGGCGTTTCAATCCGCGCCCCCGCGTGGGGGGCGGCGTTCCGTGTGGTGTGTCATGTGGCACCGGGGATGTTTCAATCCGCGCCCCCGCGTGGGGGGCGGCCAGGGCGCCACATCTCTAAAAGGCCAATCCCGGTTTCAATCCGCGCCCCCGCGTGGGGGGCGGCCCCGGGTCTCATACAACCGTTGAACGACTCGTTGTTTCAATCCGCGCCCCCGCGTGGGGGGCGGCAAACAGACATTGAATATTTCAACGAATACAACGTTTCAATCCGCGCCCCCGCGTGGGGGGCGGCCTCTAACTACCGGAAAAGAGTATGCACAAAGTAGTTTCAATCCGCGCCCCCGCGTGGGGGGCGGCAGGTTTTTAGGCCAAATAGACAACGCCCTAATCGTTTCAATCCGCGCCCCCGCGTGGGGGGCGGCGGTGGAATTCTACGGCCGAGGTGTAAAGAT
>PXAS01000213.1 GCA_003565815.1 PVC group bacterium | reverse complement strand
TCTCCACGTCCATGCCCGGTGCCACGATGTAGGCGTAGGTCGCGGCGGTCGGCGTTCGGCCATGATTCACGCCCAAGAGGAACACCTCGTGCGTCACCTCATCCCGCTCGGCATAACTGTTGGTGTTGATGGCGCTCCACTTGCCGGTCTGCGGCACGGTCCGCAGCAGGGTGTCACCCCCGCCCACGAGCATGTAGGCGACCCCGTCGTGATGCACCGCGACTGGATCTGAATAGGAATAAGTTCCCGCAGGCACGGTTTGGGTCTCGGCGCCGTTGGCCACGGTGACCTCGCCGCGCAGATGGCATTGATTGATCGTGGTGAACGTCACGCTGCCGGACGGAGAGGTGATGCCGGAGCCCAGGCAGACATATTCATCATCGAAGAAGAACCAACTCTTGCGAGCCGACAGTTTCGCACCGCGTTTGAAGTCGAATGCGGCCACCCCGTAGGCGCCATCGGACGCACCGCCCACGAAATCGGTCTCCCCCTTACGCCGGAGCCGGCTGAAGTCGCCGTCCTGCACCACGGTGGTTCCCGGAACCTTCTGCCAGTCCCAGGCGGGAAAGATGTCCCAGTATTCGCGGCCGTCCCGAAACAGGAAATTACAGCCATCCGCGATATAATGGTTCTTGAGACCTTCGTTGTTGCTGGGCGTATCGGTGTTGTACACACGATTCGAATACATGCGGGCCGAGGCATAGTAGCCCCGCCGTTTGTGGGTCATGATGTCCGATTCCCAAAAGTGCCGGTTTCCCGTGGCGGGGGGATGTTCACCGGGGTTTTCCAGGTGCGCTTTCAAGGACGCGAGTTCCTCCGTCCGGTCCGAGGGGAGTTGCAGGAGCAGGTCGACGATCGGCATCAGGTATTGCGAGGATTCTCCGGGGCGGGTGATGGCGCGACCGTTGGCGCCATAGTCCTGGGCGGGGCCGTAGACCATCCACTGGTTGCCGTCCAGGACGACATGGAGCAATGTCTCGACGGACTCCGGACGGAAGGCATACGAGCTTTCGCGGGCAAGCACAGCGGTCCATGCGGATATTCTCAGAAAAGGCGCGGCATAGCCGTTGCTGAACAGCAGCTCCCCGTGCTGGTGGAAGCTCCAATCGTGTTGGATGCCCTCCCTGCCGCCCACCTTGATCTCGTTTTCGATGGCTTGAATTCCGCTGGAGACCACCTCCGGCGATCCCTCCAGAAGACCCCGGCATATCGTGATCTGGGCCACCCAGGCCAGATTGGCGCCGGTCATCCCCAGGCTCCCGCGCCGCAGGATCTCGATCCCTTTCTGGTTTTGTTCGGGCGTGAGTTCGTCTTCCATCGTCAGCAGGATGGGACCCAGGGTCAGCGGACTGCCAATTCGATTATACCACCAATTCGGGTTTTGCCAGTCGGCCTCCAACCAGGCTCCGAGGGCGGACAAGGCGGCCGCCTTCACCTTCGGATCCGCGAAAAACGGCGAATCCGGGGCATAGGCGGCCCGGGTCAGCGTGGCGGTCGGAAGAAAATGGTGAAAAAAAGCGGGCCAATTGGACCGTCGCCTGCTGGCATAGTCCACCCCTTCCCACAAACCGTTCGGCTTCAGGTTCTCAAGCAGGGATGCGATGTTCCCGGCATCCACGGGCTCCTCAAGCAGAAAGGAGGTGACAAGCCGTTCCCTGACGGTCTCGATGTCCGCATGAAGCCCTGACGACCCGGCCTGCGGCAACGCATCATCCCCTGCAAAAAGGGATAACGGCACACACACCATCATCCACAACAACCCACCTGCATTTCTAATAAAACCCGAAGGTGCCGCAGTGCTGCCGCGAATACCGCCGCGGCGAGGGTCATGCGGGCCGGCGACGCTTTTCGCGTGGCCTTTTTTTTGTTCGTATTCGAGGATTTCATTTTGCATAACGACTTCTTTTTTTGTTTGGGTCGGGTTGTTCTAGACCGGGTTCGGTACAGGATTTCCAGGACACGTCAACAGATGGTCGAGCAATTCGTTTAACGCACAGTATGCAGCTCCCACGTACTGATCTGCTCCACCGTAGTAGACGATCAACTTGCCATCGATCACGACATTCCCGCAGGGGAAACAGATCCCCTTGTAGATCCCTTTGCATTCAAAATCGAATTCCGGCACGAGAACCGGGTCTGGTGTCCGGTGCAGCACCATACGGGGATCTTCGAGGTCAAGGAGCATGGCGCCTGCGTAGTAGCGTGCATCCGCACCAACCCCGTGATACAGATGCAACCATCCCTTGTCGGTTTTGATGGGGGGGGCGCCGCCACCGATTTTACCAGCCTCCCATGAGCAGCCGGGGCGGCTTTGCGCCAGCAACTCCAGCTTTTTGGGTTCAAGCAAATCGTCGCTGTAGGCAATCCACATTGCCGGAGCGTTATTTTCAAAGCCGTCTCCGCACATTTCCATCGGGCGATGCAAGGTCACGAACTTCCCCTTGATCTTCTCGGGAAACAGGATGACATCGCGATCATCCTGTGTCGCATCGGTCAGGCAGCCGGCGCGATAGACCGTGCGGAAGTCTTTGGTCAGCAGGAGCCCCGTGCGGGTCGTGTTCTGCTTGAGTGCACGCGGCGCTTCGTCCGGGAAGTCGGCGGTCCGATGCCGATTGTTTTTGATCCAATACTGTCCGGGCGGGGCTGCGCGCGCCGCATAGGTGATGAAGTACCATTCGCCGAACTTGACAATGCGCGGGTCCTCCACGCATCCGCCATCCCAGCCTCCCTCTTTGCTGGGCAGCAGGATGGGATCTGTGCCTATGCGCTCGAAGTAAAATCCGTCGCTGCTCCTTGCCAGGGCAAGGTTTACGCGATGCTCGGGATCATCACCGGCCGCCCGATACACCATCAGCACTTCATGCCGGTCTTCGTCGTACCAGGCCCCCGGGTTGGTCGCAACCAGCGAGCCCCACGGCAAATTCGGGTCCGGTGACAGGATCGGACGGTCGGAATATTTGGTCAGTTTCATCGTGAACTCCTTTATCTGCTAATGCTTCAAAGAATCTGTCCATCGGCTTCAAGGCGCGTTCGCAGGGTGGCCATGTCGACGTCCTGCACGGGGCGACCCGTTTCGATCGCCAGCGCGGCCGCTGTGGCGGCGGACTGTGCCAGGATCATGAAGACGGGCTCCATCCGGATCGAACCGTAGGCGGCATGCGTGGCCGACAGGCAAACGGGCACCAGCAGGTTGGTGCACTGGGTCCGTTTCGGGACCAATGCGCGATAGCTGACCGGATACGGGGACTCCAGTATGTCATAGAACCCACCTTCCGTGGAGACGAAGCCGCGATCATTGACATAGTACTGGGTGTGATGCGAGTCCATGGCGTACGAGCCGAGTCCCACCGAATCCGCGACGGTGTCGCGACGCAGCACCACGTTCTCGGTGACCGTGTAATCGCCGCACATACGCCGGCTCTCGCGGATGTAGAGTTGTGGTGTCCAGTTCCCGGTTTCCACGAACTCGTCTTTCGGCAAGCCCCAGGGGGCGTAGCGTTCGCGTGCCTCGCGGGGCACCCGCGGATGGTTCTGAATCGTCCAGACCAGGCCCTTCTGATACACCACATGTCGCGCCGCGATCGCGGCGCGCGTATCATAGTCGGCCTCGGGATACGCGTGGTTGCCGCCATTGTAGTCGCAGGATATGCCATAGTGATTATTGGAATCGGTCTTGCGGTTGCGCATCACGTTCAACTTGAAGACGCGGTCATGCGGCATCCCGGCCTCAAGCGCCCGAAACAGGATTTCGTAGTCGCGTTCGTCATACCCTTCGGGCCGGGCAATCATGATACGGTTCCGCGGGTCGTCCGTCAGGCACATCCGGTAGCAATAGGCCTGCAGCTTGCGGTCTCCCTCGCCCGGCATGCCACCGGGATTCGGGTTGACGCGCGGCAAAAGACCGGATGCCGGTTTTCCGGGCTCCAGGTACGGGTCGATCCCATCCGGCAATTCGTTTTCACTTTTGGAGCGGATGCCGTTGCGCGTTTCGCCGTAGCGGTCGTTGGGCTCGCGTCCCACCGTGTACGAAACCCCGGCCAGGGCCATGAGATCGCCTTCGTAGCCGGCATCCATGAACATTTTCGCCTCGAACGTTCTGCCGGACTCCATTCGGATCTGCCGGATGGCGTTACCGTCCATGGTCACGGCGTCGCCGTGCGTGCGATCGAGCCGTTCGCCGTGGATCACGGTAACATCCTGTTCGGAAAGCATCTCCTGAAAGACCTCCAGCGCGATGCCGGGTTCGAAGTACCAGACCGCATCCTCCTCGCCGTACTTCCTCCCCACGCGCTGATAGAACTCGCGTGCGATTCCGCCAATGGCGTCCTGCTGTCCATGATCGGTGTCACCCAGGCCGCCGGCCGTGAGGCCGCCGATCCGGTCGCCGGGCTCGAGCACGACCGTACGCAGGCCCATCCTCCCTGCCTGAATTGCCGCCGCGATCCCCGCCGAGGTTGCCCCATAGATTACAAGGTCATACGTCTCTTTTGCGTTTACCATTTGATTTTATCCTTCCATTTCATTCTGTGTGTTACGTTCGAAAATTTCAATGACCCGGGCCGCCAGTGGCGGCAGATGGATTTGTCGCTGCCAGCGCGCCTCGACCGGCGTGGCGGCAGGGGGGGCTGCCGGATCTTCGGTCGCGATCCATTCCCGTGCCTCAAGCATCCCTTTCAGCGCGTAGTCCTTGGCGTCAAAGGGCAATTCGACCTCGTGCGCCTGGTCATCCGCATTAACCAGAATCAAGGCGACCGCCTTGCCGTCCTCCCGAAACCAGGCGCCCGAGCATACCGCCGGGGTGGTGACATGCAGATCGCTCACAAAAACCCAGTTGCTCGTCAGTACGCTGCCATCCGTCTTGAGTTTCGGCGGCCTGGCCATGCGCCCGCGGGCGAGGTAGGGCCGGAGGGTATGGCGCAGTCGAACCAGTCGTTTCAGAAACGGTCCCGCCACGGGGTCGTCGATCACTTCGGGAACGATCCAGCCAAGCTGTTCGCCCCAGACCAGTGCTTGTGCTGTTTTCGCCCGCATGGCCACCCCTTTCCAGGAATCCCATTTATACAGCCGGCCAAACAACTGGACTTGCCCGGCGTAGACCGCATGGAACAGGGGAACGGCAGCTTCGCCTTCGCGATACCCAACCCAGGTCAGATACCCATCCAATCGATTCACATAGGGCTCCGCCGAGCTTTCCGAGGTCAGGACGATCCCGGGAGAGCGGCGGCGCATCTCATCCAGCAGTGGCCAGTAGCCCTGCGTCGTCCCCCAGCAGCCGCCGCCGGGCGGGTGTCCGTGACCGGTATCAAAGCATTTCATGGCGGCCTGCGCGGACACCTGGTCAAGGTACACCCCGTCCACACCGTGTTCGGCGTCGGTGAGTTTGCCGACAAGCTCCATCAAGGTGTTCTGCCACAATGGCGTGGCCGGACACATGGGGGCAAAGGTATTGTCGTTGTAGGATTTTACCGGGATCGTGCCGTCCTCCGATTTGATGGCCGCCCGCTCAACCTCTTCGCAAAACGTGTCGGTATCCATGTCCCATATATGTGCGTTGATATAGGTCATCACCCGCACACCTGCCGCCTGCACGTCGCGCACGCCGTCGGCAAAGCCGTCGCGGGCGGGGAAGTAGTTGGGATAGTCCGTGTCATAATCGATCGCATGCCAGTTATACCAGTGGACCGCACAGGGCAAATCGTCCATGTACGCGGCAAACCTCTTGATTTTGGCCACGGCCTGTTCGATCGACACGGGCGGGTCCCGGTAGGGCCAGGGCCCGTTGCACATCATCCATACCGGGTTGTCCTTGAACCAGTCCGGAGTGTCGGGGCGCCCGCCTTGCCCGCCACGCGGCCACCAGTGCGCTTCCTGAGAAACCCATGCACGGTAAATCTGCGCCACATCGAACCAGTCACCTTCAAAGGGGCGGATCAAGATCTCACCAGGCATGTTCCAGCTTGTTCCCGGGATGTTCATGTCGGGTACGGTCCATGTCCACCGCAAATCAAAGACGCCGTTGCGGTTTGTAACCGCCAGCCGCTTGTTTGAGGCAAACGGATCATGTACGCCCACGTAGATACCGCCGGACGGTCCGTACAGCCCGGCGCACTGCATGGTCAGCGTGCCGCTCGGATAGCTCTCTTCACCCGCCGTCAACGAAGCTTCCTCTCCCGTCAACTCCTCGTTGCACTCCGAGTTATAGGCCAGCGGTTTTCCGGCAGGATGCAGCCGGCCGCTTACGGTGGGCAGGAGAATCGTATCCTCGTCCAGAGTCTCCGCTCTCAAAACCGGGAAGGTCACATCCCGCAAGGCGGCCCGGCCCTGATTCTCGACGGACAAGTGCCACGCCGAGCCAATGTCCCGCAACGAACGCGTCATCACCACGGTCAACCCCGCATCGGGAAGCGTGTCGAACGCCTCCCAGACCCGCCTGGCACCGTTCTGCTGTATGCGAACGGGGCTGTTGCTGAAACTGTCAAGGGTGTGGCAGGTGCCCGATTCATCCTGAATCGTCAGGATCCACCCCGGTCGTTCCGTCCCGGTCAAACGCCCGGCGGCCTCCCCGTACGGCTTGTCCGCCAAAATGTTACGTTCCACTGTCATTGCATGTCTCCTTAAAAAAATGAGGTATCCTACACCGCCATGTGCGAATCAATTGACGATAAATCGACACAGACCATAAAATTAACACATATTAAAGCATGTTTCAATTGACACTATCTATCAACTATTGACAAATCCTGCATAAACAGGCAGGGTGTCGCCATGAAGCTTTTCAAGATGATCTGGTATCGAACATCCCGAAAACGTGTGGATCGTGCCAAACAAATACCGGAGGGCTCCGAATACCTGGAGCTGATCAGCGGCGGCACGGTCGACTACAGGATGGACGGATGCCGGCAGAAGGCCGGGCGCGGCGCTTTGTTCTGGCACCTTCCCGGCGACAGCACCCTCGCGCGCAAGGCATCGGATCCCCACTACCAATGTTTTGTCTTCTGGTTCAAAGGCTGCGGCGGTGCCAGGCGGCACACGCCTCATCTTGTCCACCTCGAGAACCCGGAAGAGGTTCTCGCCTTTGCCTACGAGATGTTGACGGCGCTTCACATTGAGCAATTCGACAACGCCATACTGTGCGATTACGCTTACAGTCGCCTGCGCTGGCATGCCCACCATGCCCGGCTTCAGCAGGAACAGTCGCCCAACTGCCCGCACCTCCAGCCGCTGCTCGATGATATCGAGGCCCATCCCGGACGGAATCTGTCGGTCGCCGACATGAGCCGCCGCTGCGGCGTCAGCGCCTCCCGCCTTCATACACTGTTTCGAACCCAACTGAAAACCACCCCGCAACAATACGTGCAGGAGCGCCGGCTGCGTTATGCGCGCCATCTGCTTGTCAGCACAGATAAACCGATCAAGGAAATCAGTAGTCTCTGCGAGTTTGACCACCTGGAGACCTTCTACCGATCCTTCAAGAAACGCTTCGAGCTGAGTCCGATGGCCTTTAAACGATCGCATTTTTTGCAGGAAAGTTAACGGCACCGCGCCCTATGGAATGCGCAGATTCAAATGCGTTTCAGGGAGAGGTGAGAGGTGAGCACCGCAAACGACGGGGTCAAAATTTTAGGGAAGAGACTCTTCATCATAATCGTAATCGTGCTCGTAATCGTAATCGAAAAATAGACCCGATTACGATTACGATTAAGATTACGAAAAATCCTTTGGAAGGTCTCACACAAGAGAAATGCGTCTTCGTCGCGTAGCGACGGTCTAGTACCCTGTCAACCTGAAATCTTCGCGTAGGACCGTGATATTCCGAGTGGATTTGCGCCCCGAAAAAGATAAGGCGATGCATCGCATCGTTGTTCTTTTTCGGGGTGAAAAGCCGCCTACGGCGGATAAACCTCCATGTCCGTCAACCGTCGCTACGCGACGGAACGCCTTCTTTTGCATCGAAATCGTGGATTAAAATCCACGCCTATGCGTGGGGCCGTCGCTACGCGACGCATGATTTCCCGCACCATACACCATTCAAGGGGACTTTTTGCAGGAGGTCTATGGCCGCTACGTCAAGTCCGGGCAGTAAGTCACATTCCTGCCAATCTCCATACAATCTCCCAGTCCAACTGGCCGCCCGCCGGGACCGTCAGGGCCTGGCCGCGGCGGACGGCTTCCTTTAAATCCCCACTGGGGCCGGGAATCGGCTCGACCGCGATTTCCTGTCGGGGGGCGTGCGCCGGATAGCTGCCGCGGTCAATCCAAAGCCCCAATGTTGGAAAGAGATGGCGGTCGAAGAGAATCCGGAGTTTTTGCCCGTTGCGCAATTGCAGCTCCACGTCTCCGGTTTCGACTCCCCGAAGCAATAACATGCGGACGTTCTCTTCGGGGCAAAGCGCCAAGGGTGTTCGCGCCGCTTCCGGAGAAATGGTTTCGTCATGGAGACTGTCCACACACTCCGCGCACAGGGGGGCGCGAATGGAACAAATTGCCGACGGCGGCATCAGGGCGTGCATCACATGCTGTGCCTGTACTTCACTGTCGCTTGGATTTTCGATACGAAACATCCAGACCAGCTCCCCTGCCCCAAACCGCAGACGGCGGTGGAGACGGACGCCATTCGGAAACACAAAGACACAGGAGAGTCCGTCATCCAGGACGGTACATTCCGGCTGCATGCTCCAGCAACATCCGTGGTCGGGAATTCCCTCTTGCGGAGCGACGCAGGGAAAGCAGTCGTCATACCCGTACACGGGGCGGGATTCAAATCCCTCTCCGGGAACAAAGTCCGGATCCGGGCCGGTGAGCAGATCCGTCCCCCGCCAGCAAAGCCGGGTCAGTCTTCCTCCGTCCGCAGGGTCGCACGCACACAGCCAATCGGTGTCAATGTATTGTAATGAATTCATGGTTGTATTCAACATCCTTCAGTAGAGTTGGGGCGATTGTTCTCTTCAAGTCTGTTCTTACGGGGAAGAAGAAATCTGTAGTCGCCGCATTCCTTGAATGTGACCCATTCGAGTACTGCTTTACAATGGCCGCACGTCATCCTGTCGTCCAGATTTGTGCTGTGTCCGCAGGCTTTGCAAATAATGGTCATCCCGACAGATGTGTAACGCGAAATACAATCATCATTCACTTTATAACATTCGCAGCAGACATAAATACTGTCCGCAATCGGCACCCGCTTTTCGACATTCCAGAAATAGTCGCGCAGTTTTGAATATTCGGCTTTCGGGAGCTGATCCATCTTCAGCGAACGGCCACCGCAGAAGATGCACTCGGACCCCAGGAATTTTGCAAATCGTACAAAAACAAAGACCAGCCCGCCAAGGACTGCCGCTACAGATATGATCGTACTGATGTCCATATTCGCTGTCGCGTTTTCAAAGGGTTTCCGCCCCCCTGCAAATACTTCCTGCAGTGGATTGTACAACCCTTAAATCCGTCAAACGTCCTCACCGGAGTACGACACGCTGAATTGCTGCGTGCCGGGGATTACAGGGACCGGAGGATTTTCTTTTCCGGGCAGAATCACAGTGGCGGTGGTGTTGGGGGG
>PXAS01000351.1 GCA_003565815.1 PVC group bacterium | reverse complement strand
CCCTTCAACCATCAATCCGATCAATATCATGGCAATTTTCTTCGCACTTCTCATCTCAATCGCGCTCTATCTGATCTGGATCGGCATTGCCCTCACCGCGGCACTTGAGAGACGGGCCAAACTCAAGGAACTGGAACTCTTGGGGGATTTTTTGGGAAAACACGGTGGAATCAAAGACGAAGAAATGCAGCGATGCTTGCGGGACACCCCGATGGTGCGCAAGCTCGAGGGCGAGGAATTTTTGGAGGCCCTGTACAGATGGAAATTGCAAAACCTACAAGCGCGCCTTCTTCCCGCCGAGCAACACGTGGAAAAACCATACGACGATACCGAAGCGACATATGATCTCTTTGTCAATAAGAGCGACGACGAGCTGCTCGAAATGGTCAACAACCCCGTGCACTACAACGCCAAAGCCGTGAATCTTGCCCACGAAATCCTGTCCGATCGGAAAAAAACGTAATCCGGAATACGCGGGGCGGAAGGCCATCCCGTTGGGGACGGTCGATGAAATTGGGACCAATCATAAACGCTTTTTCTCAAAATCCCATTCCGCCCGAAAGTCTTCCGACGCTCGGAAGGCAATTCAAAATGTCTTCCGACGCTCGGAAAGCGCCATTGTTGACCATGCCGCCCACTCACCAGCGGAACCCAACCCCGAATCGGGCGTACGGGTGATGGATCCCTCCCTTCAATTTTCAGGGGTTTCCGCTTGTCATCCGCAGAGTGGGCTGACAGGGGGTTCGGCATGAAAACTACGAAATGGGGAATTTTAGGATGCGGTGGAATTGCCCGCAAGTTTCGGAAAAGCATGGATGCCGTGCCGGAAGGCGAGGTCGTGGCCTGCGCTTCGCGCACGCCCGGCAAAGCGGAGCGCTTTGCCGCGGAATGCGGCGTGCCCGCATTTTACGAGGGCTACGAAGAGTTGTTGGCTTTGCCGGAGGTGGATGCGGTTTATGTGGCCACCACGCATAATTTTCACCACGAAAACGTAATGATGTGCCTGGCGCAGGGCAAGGCGGTACTTTGCGAAAAACCGTTGGCGGTCAGTGCCGACCAAGCTTGGGAAATGATCAACCGGGCCCGCGAAAAAAATCTATTTTTGATGGAGGGCATGTGGACGCGGTTCCTGCCCGCGATCCGGCAAATGAAGACCTGGCTGGATGCCGGGGAAATCGGGGCGCTGAAAATGCTGCGGGCGAATTTCTGCATTCAGGCGGGTTTCAACCCGCAAGGGCGGCTGTTCAATCCCGATTTGGCCGGAGGCGCTCTGCTGGACGCGGGCATTTACCCGGTCTCCATGGCCAGTTATGTCATGGGAGAACAGCCGGAGACGGTCAAGGCGCTGGCCGATATCGGGGACACCGGCGTGGACGAACAGTCCGTGTACGCCTTCCGATATTCCGGAAACCGAATGGCTTTGCTGAGTTCCGCCGTGACCAGCGGGTCGGAAAACCGGGTCGAAATTTCCGGCACGGAAGGACGCATCGTCATTCCCGCTTTATTCCTCGCGTCCGAAGAGGTGCAACTGCATCGGAACAATCGGGAGTCCATCTGCATGCGCCTGCCGCACAACGGTCCCCAAAGTTTTTCCTACGAAATCGAGGCCGCCAACCGGGCGATTCGAGCGGGGGAAACGGAGTGTGCGGAGATGCCGCTCGACGAATCCCTGGCCATCGCGGAAACCATGGACCGCATTCTGGCGGATTTTTAACCTCAATGCGTGGGGACCGACCGTGTCCGCGCTCCGTTTTAGTATCGCATGAACGGCGGATAGGAGTGTCCGCACTCCGTTTTTTCCTCTCCTTCTCCCCTTTTCCACCTCTCTCCGCAGCAAAGCCGCGCTACAGCGCTCCGCCGCTTGCAAAACCCCGCCCAACATTGTAACAGGTATTTTCCTCCTACCGATGCGGCGATACTTCTGCGCGACTTCGCGCTACCGCGGGACACGTTCGACGCTCCCGCCCTCCTTCGCCCCCTCTCAAAAAGCGATCGACCATGCCTGTTCGCCACAAAACCCTTTTCGAACGGTCGCTGGTACTCTGTCAACCAGAAATCTTCGGATAGGATTGGACACAAAAAAAACCCGCATGAGGAAACATGCGGGTAAGGAGAGACAAGATCACACTTTTAAGACTTGCGACGCTTCAGCAAGTGCAAACCGCCAAAGGATCCCAAGAGAATTCCGGCCAACAGCATCGTTCCGGGTTCCGGGATCGTCACAGTTGATGTATTGGCATAGGTTTCGCTACCCACAACTCCGAGTGCTGCTGTGATGTCGGTTGTCCCTGAAATTTGTGTTCCAGAGGAATTTTGAAACAAGACGGAAAAGGTCGAGATCTGACCAAACGCGGATCCTGTGGTCCCTGTATCAATATCGAATCGAATGTGATGTTGCTCTCCGGTGTCGAAGGCATTGTCATCGTACGTTACGTTTGCAGAATTGGATAGATTCGATACGGACAAACTCGGCACGGGGTCGGTTCCTCCACCCGTAAAAGTAAGCGTGTTCCCAACATTCCCAACATTGCAACAGGTATTTTCGCCGCAGGGGACTCCCTTCCCCCACAACCAAACCAATCCGCAGGACGGCGCAGCATCCGCAGGAAAAATAATTCGCATCTTTCTCCACATTCGCGGGCCCCCGCAGGGATCAGCGGGTTGACAACCAACATTGCAACAGGTATTTTCCTCCGCATGTCCCGCATTCCCATCAAACCCGCCAACGAATATCCTTGGTATCTCCGCCTGCTGTACAACCGACAAGAAAAACGCTTCGGACAACCGGTGCAGCCCACCCAAATTTGGGGACGCTCCCCGACGCTTTTGCTGCGTTTCCTCGCGTTTTTTCAAGGCCTGGAACGCCGGAAATCCCCCATCCCCCCCGTACTGCGGGCTCTGATCACCGTCCGGGTTTCCCAAATCAACCACTGCGCCTTCTGCATCGATTTCAACGCCATGCGGGTGCTCAAGCACCGGGACCAGGAAGAAAAGCTTTCGGCGTTAAAAGACTTCCGCACCCACGAGGGTTACACGCCCGCGGAAAAAGCGGCCCTCGCCTACGCGGAAGCCATCACTTACTCGAACCGGGAAGTCGATGACGCCCTGTTCACCGAATTGCGCGCCCACTACGACGAAGATGCCATCGTGGAACTCACCGCCCTCATCGCCTTCCAAAACCTCTCCAGCAAATTCAACGCCGCCCTCGACATCCCCTCCCACGGCTTTTGCGAACTCGGGGACGGGGCACAAAGGGACGAATCCTAACGCAGATTTCATCCGCAACCGAAAAGAGAGACCCGGAGGGCTGAATATGTCTCGGCCCTCCGGGACTCCCCTTCCGACCACCCGCTGATCCCGCCCTCTATTCCTGCAATGCCATGGCATTGCGGATGAGCTGAATCAATTCGGCCCGGTAACCGCCGGGGTCGTCCCCCCGCGCGGCTTCCGCCAGCTCCAGTGAATGCGTCAGCGGAACCCGCTCCGCAAACGCCGGGTCGCGCAGGGCTTTCCCGAAGCCGGCCACGGCGGCGGCAAAGCGGAAGTCCGCATCCGGCTCCACCCGCTCGGCGTCCAGGGGAAATTCCAACAGCTTGGAGACTTCGCCGTCCGGTTCCTTGTAGCGGATTTTGAGATTCAGAATTTCCCGGCTTTCCCCCGCTTCCACCCGCGGGGCTTGATACCGCAGGGGATCCACCGGCGGCACTGCGTCTCCCGGAATGGGCCAGCCCACCGGGATGACTTCATAGAGGGCGGTGACGGTGTGTCCGGCGCCAATCTCCCCGGCGTCCACCTTGTCGTTGTTGAAATCCTCTTTTCGCAACATGCGGTTTTCGTAGCCCACCAAGCGATAGGCCGCGACGCGGGCGGGATTGAACTCCACTTGCAGCTTCACATCCTTGGCAATGGTCACCAAGGTACCGAGCATCCGGTCCACCAACACGCGGCGGGCCTCGGAGAAGTCGTCGATGTAGGCGTAATTCCCGTTGCCTTTGTTGGAGAGAATTTCCAGGGTGGAATCCTTGTAGTTCCCCATGCCGAAGCCGAGCACACTGAGAAAAACGCCCGATTGGGCTTCTTCTTCGATCAGCCGCTCCAATTCGCCGCGGGAGGTGATGCCGACGTTGAAATCCCCGTCGGTGCAGAGGATGACGCGGTTCACGCGCTCGGGATCAAAATGCTCCCGGGCGGTCTGATAGGCAAGCTGTATGCCCGCGCCGCCGGCGGTGGACCCGCTTGCCCGGAGTTTCGCCAGCGCGTCCAGGATCGGTTGGGGATCGGCGCCGGACGTGGGCGGCAACGCCAGACCGCTCTGGCCCGCATACACCACGATGGCCACGCGGTCGCGCTCATCGAGTTGCCGCACCAACGCTTCCATCGATCGTTTCACCAGCGGCAGACGGTTGGGGCGGTTCATGGACCCGGACACATCGATGAGAAACACCAGATTGAGGCCCGGCCGCTCTTCGAGGGGAATCTCGTGGCCCTTGACCGCGATGCGCACCAGGGCCGATCCCCAAGTGGAACGCGTGAAATCAGCCCAAGACAGGTGCGCCGCAAAGGGCCGTCCATCTTCGGGCGGGGCGTAGTCGTACTGGAAGAAATTGATCATCTCCTCCACGCGCACCGCGTCCGGCGGCGGCAAACGGCCCTCCCGCAACATCCGCCGCACCACCGTGTACGACGCCGTGTCCACGTCAATGGAAAAGGTGGACAGCGGATGATCCGCCACGCGCCGGAAGTCACTCGGCGGCAGCACGTCAAAATCGTCCAGACTGGGACTGATCACGGGCGGCGGCGCGGGCGGCTCCAAACGCAAGGTGCCTCCGGAATAAGCCTGCCGAAGTGATACGCTGCCCGCCATAACGCCAGTCATTTCAGCCGGAGAGGAAATGTCCGAAAGCAATCCCTCCAGTTCCTGAATTTCCCCAGCGACAAGAGACCGCTCCATTTGGGCCAGCATGCCGTCAATGTCGGCCGGCTCCGCTTCAGCGACAACGCTTTCCATGTCAGGGCTCGCCGACTCAGTTTCAACGCTTTCCGCGGCAAGATCATCCACCGGTTTGGAAGACCGTCGCGGCGGATAAAAGGCAAACCAAGCGGACAAAAGGCAGATGGTTGCCGCCGCGGCGATGCCCATCATCCATCCGGCCCGGGAATGTCGCGGGATTCGTCCCGCGCGCACTCGGCATTCCGTCTGAATGCGCTCACGTTGAAGCTCGTCCAGTCCGGCGACCGACGACTCGGCGGCGAAGTGCGCGGCCATCCGCGCGGCGGTTTCGTACAGCTCTTCGACAAAAGCCTTCAGGTCGGGATCTTCGGCGAATTCGCGTTCGACCTGTTCCAATTCAGAGGGTTCGAGTTCGTTCAAGACGTATGCGGTCCAGCGGGGATCTTCGGGATTGTAAGTCTTCATGCCGGGACTCCTTCCAGTTGTTTCATCTGTTTTCCCAGGGTTTTGAGGGCGGTGTGGAGGATAAAGCCGACGTTGCCTTCGGTGAGGTTCATCACCCCGGCAATGTCGCGGTAACTCATGTCCTCTTGAAATTTGAGGCGGAGGGCTTCGCGCTGTCGGTCGGTGAGCCGCGCCATCATCGCCGGAAGCGGGTCGGCGGCATCGCGGTGCAGCGCGGATTCGTAGGGGGTACGGGCGGGATCCGGCAGCACCGCTTCGTGTCGGGGGGTCAGGGTTTGCATGGGTTTGGCCTTTCGTTGTAGATCGATCACACGGCTGCGGCAGACCTTGAACAGCCAGGCCGCCTCATGCCCCTCCACCTTGCCGCGCTCGGCCCGACACAGCCGCAGGAACGTTTCCTGCACCGCGTCTTTCGCCAACGCCTCGTTTCCACAGAGACTGAACGCATAGCGACAAAGCGCCGCTTCGTGGGCCTGGACCTGGGCGGTGATCCAATCGGAAAACTCCATCAGATTCGCCTCGCGTGTGGGATGGGACATGTGTTCATTTCAAAGGGTTAACGCGCTACGAACACTTTTCTTAGACACTTTTTCAAAAAAACGAACGACCCGTGGGATCTTTGCAAACACGGCGTTTTCGTCGGATCACCAAGTCGGCCCGCTTTTTTCCGGCGCCGTCATGGTTTCGGCGGGTCATCGCCGGCATCCATGGGGCCGATCCGCGAGGTCATCTCCGGATCATTTTCCAGTCCGGCGGCCCAAATCATCACGCGTTGGGTGAATTCGCGATTATCGGCGTGACTCAGGCGCGTTCCCTCCCCGGCGTTCCAGAACAGATTCCGATCAAAAATCCCGATCACCCGTCCCTTTCTCACCTCGGCAATGGCCAGCGCGGCGTCGCGTTCCAAATCGAGTTCGCCGTCCACCGCATTCAAGCGGAGCCTTCCTCCCAGTCCGCCGTCCTGGAGTTTCGCGAGCAACCTCGCCGGCGGACGCACGCGAACCGGGCTCGCAATATAGCAACAGGTATTTTCTTTGCCGTTCGCGACAGGAACTGTCGCGCTACGCCGTAGATCGGCAGTCCCTTGCCAATAACCTTGCCGTTGCCCCCTTCGGATCGGAATTTCACGGACAGGAATATCCGTGCTCCGTTCGACGTTCAAAGTTGGACGTTCGATGTTCGACGTTCGACGTTCGGATTTCCCTGCCTTTGCCCCCCTCGCCCCTGCCGGTGCGGCGACCGGCGCTCCCGTCCCCCATGCCCCGCAACCGTTGATCGGCAGGCCGTCACTCGACATTCGCCACTCTTCACTCATCAAAGCAGGGTTCTTTCCAGCAATTTGAGCAACATTGCAACAGGTATTTTACGTCCAAATGCCTTCGCCGGAACCCACCGCACGACCGGTGACCGCCTGGATGTTCACATAATGGGTGACGAGGATGACCGGCGGTCCATCTTCCGGAAGGCTGTCCACCAGCCTTTGAAACTCTGCCAAAACCGCCTCCCGGTCCTGACGTCGTTGCCAGAACGAGTTCAGACCGGTATGGACGGTGGGCGCCCCGAAGCCCAGCAGCTGCGCGCTTTCGCGGCAGCGGTTCCATGAACTGGTGAAGACCACCGCCTCCGTCATCCCCTCAGCCCGCAATTGACGGCCAAGCGTCCGCGCCTGGACCCGGCCTTCTTCACTCAGATTGCGCTGCGACGCCGGATCCTCCAGCCGCATCCCCGGCGGATCTCCCGAACCCGGCGCCAGCGCATGCCGCAGTAAAAACACGTGCCCCCGCCGCAGGTCCGCATCCGAGAATCCACGCGCTCCGGCCAGCGTCATGCACACAAACAAGAACGAAACTAAAAATCGCATTCCTGAAACCTTGAGTGGAGCGGCCAAGATTACCCTCCATAAAGGTGAACCGTCCACATCCGCCCAGCGACCCAAACACTCATCAGCAGAAAGCTGACTGAGGGGATGGCTTTGTACAGCGGGTCTTTCACTTTCATATGCATGCAGACCGCGCCGGCCATCAGGAAGCAGAGCATGAAGGCGCCAATAAAGGCGGGCAGCGGATGGAACAGGCCGACCAGCACCAGCGTACCGGCGGAGAGCTTCAGCACTCTCACCACTTTGCGGAAACCGTCCGGAAGGCCGTAGAACCTGAACTCCTCCTCCATGGTGGTCGTATCTCCGCCGCGGAAAATACCGGGCCTGCGGTACCGGAACCACCAGACGTCATACATGGCAATGCCCAGGAACAGTTGAAAAAACATGGTGAAGTAGTTCATAAGGAAAAAACGGTTCTCGGACCCCAAACCTTACAGCCGCGGGAAATAAGCCAGCGTCAGCCCAAGATTGACCAGCAGGAAGACGCACGCCTGCAGAGAGGCCGTCACCCCGTCGCCGATGCGGATGCGCACCCCCAGCCCGGCCAGCATTTGCAAGGCCAGGCCGGCCGCTCCCGCCAGGCCGATCCACGGAAACGCGAAGCCGGCCAGCAGCGCGGCCGCACCCAGAATCTGGGTGACGCCGACGAAAACCCGCATCCGCGACAGGCCGAAGCGTTCGAACTCCCCCTTCATCCCCTCCGTGAACACACAGCCGAAGCCGTACAGGAGAAACGCCAGCGCTGAAAACACATTCAAAAAAGGAAACAGGGGAAGAGACATCCCCCATCTTACCCGGTATGGGTCAAAAACCAAACAGCATGACCCCGGGCAGGCAACATTGCAACAGGTATTATTCTTGGGTACCTTGCCGATAACCTTGCCGTTGCCCCCTTCGGATCGGAATTTCACGGACAGGAATGTCCGTGCTCCGTTCGACGTTCAAAGTTGGACGTTCGATGTTCGACGTTCGGATTTCCCTGCCTTTGCCCCCCTCGCCCCTGCCGGTGCGGCGACCGGCGCTCCCGTCCCCCATGCCCCGCCGCCGTTGATCGGCAGGCCGTCACTCGGCAACATTGCAACAGGTATTTTCGCCCGGTATTTTCGCCCGTCTCACTCCCCGTACCGCGCGGCCGCGTCCAGCAACGCCTGTTCCTGCACATAAAAAGCATATGGATGATTGCGAAGGTGCATCGTCAATAATTCGACCGCCCGCACCTCGCTCCAGGGAATGTACAGAGGCCGGCTCGGACCGTAAGTGAAACCGCGGAAACGGCCCCGCATCCAGAAACCGGTCTCATCATATCCGTAGTCAATTTTTCCTCTTCTATAACTCCCCCCGCTACCCGCATCCGCGAACACGTGACGTCGGTTCGGGGGCCGCACCACCCCGATAATCGCGCGGCGGTGCGGATACGTCACCCCCTCCGGCGCTTCACCATACCGCTCCACCAGCGTGTTCCATCCCGAACGCGTATTCGCGTTCCACCACATCCCGCCCACCCAGACCGGGATCGACAACAAAGCCATTCCGAACAAGAGCCATCCTTTCAACGACATCCGTTTGCATCGGGGACCAGGCTTTTGTGAATCGTCCGTTTTCATGCGTTCAAGCTGTCAAATCACGCTGAACGATGCAAGCCTTCTTCACGACAACTCGGATTTTACTCGCAACATTGCCAACATTGCAACAGGCAACATTGCGGCAACATTGCAACAGGTATTTTTCTTGCCAATAACCTTGCCGTTGCCCCCTTCGGATCGGAATTTCACGGACAGGAATGTCCGTGCTCCGTTCGACGTTCAAAGTTGGACGTTCGATGTTCGACGTTCGATGTTCGACGTTCGATGTTCGGATTTCCCAGCCTTTGCCCCCCTCGCCCCTGCCGTTGCGGCGACCGGCGCTCCCGTCCCCCATGCCCCGCCGCCGTTGATCGGCAGGCCGTCACTCGACATTCGCCGCTCTTCACTCATCAAAGCAGGGTTCTTTCCAGCAATTCGCGGGCGCGCTCGCCGTATACGATCCGGTTGCCCTGGACGCCGTAGAGCATGACCACCTCGAAGGCGTCGGAGTCCAGGCCCTGTCTGAGCAAATCCTCGGCCGAAAGGGTGTGGCGTCCGGCCCGGCGCTGCAGGGCGAAGCGCAGGTCCCCCTGTCCGTCAAAACCCCGATACACCACCTCGGTGCAGACCAGACGTCCGGGCCGGTTGAAATCGAATTCGAAATCGTACAGCTTGCCTTCGTGGCTGACGGCCTGTTCGAGGATGGT
>PXAS01000430.1 GCA_003565815.1 PVC group bacterium | reverse complement strand
CGTTTTGGCGGCAAAATCATCACCCGGAAGATGGAGGGCTGTCTTTTGGAGGGCGGCCCAGACTCTTTGCTGACGGAAAAGCCCTGGGCGCTTGACCTTTGCCGGGCCTTGGGTCTGGAGGAGGAACTTCTTCCCTCCAATGACCATCAGCGTTCGTTTTCCATTCTCCACAACGGGACGCTGCATCCCTTTCCCGCGGGCTGCAAACTCTTCATTCCCCAAAAAACCCTGCCGATTCTCACCACGCCTTTGCTCAGTCTTCCCGGGAAATTGCGCATGTTGCGGGAACCGTTCATGCGGCATCGTCCCCCGGAAGGCGATGAAAGCCTCGCGGACTTCACCCGTCGGCATTTTGGACAGGAGACGCTGGACCGCCTGGCGGGTCCGTTGCTGGGCGGCATTTACGGGGGCGATCCGGAAAACATGAGCATGGCGGCGACGTTCCCCCGCTTGCGCGAGCTGGAACGCAAACACGGCAGTTTGGTCAAGGGCATGGCGGGCATGATGCGCAAGGCCCAAAGCCAACAAAAACGGGGACGGGCCCCGTCGCTGTTCACCACCTTGCGTTCCGGCATGGAAAAGCTCCCCGAGACGCTGACGGAGAGGCTCGCCGGGCATTTGCGCCCCGACCATGCCGTGAAATCCATCGAAAAAGACGCGGAAGGCTGGCGGGTGGATGGCGAAAGATTCGACGAACTCCTCATGGCCCTTCCCGCAAGGATCGCGGCGCCAATGTTCGCGGATTTGGACCCGGAACTGAGCCGGTTGCTGAACCGCCAGACCTCCTCCAGTTCCGCAACGCTGTCCCTGGTGTTCAAACGCGGGGAAGTCAATCCCCTCCCCTCCGGGTTTGGATTCATGGCCGCGCATCCGCTCACCGGCCCGCTGGTGGGCTGCACCTGGACGGGGAACAAGTTCGAAGGACGGGAAGCGGAAGACCGTTTCGTTTGCCGGGCTTTTCTGGGGGGGCCGCACGCCGCGGACCTGATTCGGAATCGCGACGAATCCGCTTTGATCGAACGGGGATTGGCGGCCTTGCGGAGGGTTTGCCCCTTTCTTCCCGAAACCCCGTTGGCCACCTGGCTGCAACCCTGGCCGGAGGGAAATCCCGGATATACCTTGGGCCATCTCGATTGGGTCGAGGCCCTGCGACAACGGGCGCGCGCTTTGGGTCCCCTCACCTTTCTCGGCAGCAGTTTCGAGGGAATCAGCGTCTCGGATTGCACCCGCCAGGCGATGGATTGGGCACAAACGTCCCCATAAAGCATTAGACTTTTCCCCTTTTCTGTGGCAAGTGCCCCCCATGAGTTCGACAAAAACCTCCCCAACCCGTCCCACCCCGGGTGAAATCCCCGCGTTTCACGTCATGACCAAGCCCGTGGGGCCCATTTGCAATCTAAATTGCACGTATTGCTTTTATTTGGAGAAAGAGAAGCTTTTCGGGGAAACCGAACAATTCCGGATGTCCGATGAGGTTTTGGAGGCCTATATCCGCCAATACATCGAACAACAGACGGTGCCCGAAGTGTCTTTTGCCTGGCAAGGAGGGGAACCGACGCTGCTGGGGGTGGATTTTTTCAAAAAGGTGATCTTGTTGCAAAAAAAATACGCGGGCGGCAAACGCATCACCAACGCCATCCAAACCAACGGCACCCTGCTCAACGACGAATGGTGCGAATTTCTGGTCCAACACGATTTTCTCGTGGGCCTGAGCATTGACGGCCCTCCGGAATTGCACGACGCCTACCGGGTGGACAAACGGGACCGTCCCTCCAGCGAAGCGGTGCTGCGCGGCCTCGAATTTTTGAAAAAGCACAAGGTCGAGTTCAACACCCTCACCGTGGTGAACCGCAAAAACAGCAAACATGCCGCCCGGGTGTACCGCTTCCTGAAGGAAATTGGTTCGGGCTATATTCAATTTATTCCTTTGGTCGAGCGGGACGCGGACGCGGTGGCGAAAAACCTCGGGTTGGATCTCAGCCTTCCGCCCGATTTGCAAAGGGTGGAACGGAACCGCATGGTCACCGAGTGGAGCCTGATTCCCGAGGATTACGGCGAGTTTCTGGTCAATGTCTACAACGATTGGGTACGGAACGACGTGGGCAAAACCTTCGTGCAATTTTTTGATGTGGCCTTGGGGAATTGGATGGGGATGAGCGGCGCCTTGTGCGTGTTCAGCCCCACCTGCGGTACCGCCATGGCCCTGGAACACAACGGCGACCTCTATTCCTGCGATCATTACGTGTATCCGAAATACAAGCTCGGCAATATCCTCAACCAATCCATCAAACAAATGGTGGAAAGTCCCGAACAACGGAAATTCGGACGTGACAAGCAGGATTCGTTGCCCAAATTCTGCCGCCAATGCTCCGTGCGCTTCGCCTGCCATGGCGAATGCCCCAAACACCGCTTCATGAAAACACCCGACGGCGAACCGGGCCTCAATTACCTTTGCCCCGCATACAAGCGGATTTTCAATCACATGAAACCGACCATGGAGATCATGACGCAATTGCTTCGCGCCGGACGTCCGGCGTCGGAAATCATGCCCATGGTGGCCCAACGCCCCAATTTGGCCTCCATGAAGCCCCCGAAACGAAATGGCCCCTGCCCCTGCGGCAGCGGCAAAAAATTCAAAGACTGCTGCGGGCACTGAAGTCTTGGGCGGGAAGATCCTCCGGATTTGCCCCCCTTTGGCGGAGACGGCGATATCCGCGTTTGGGCGCGTTCTGCCGTCGGGTCTGAAATTCTTTCGGCCCGGGCTGGATTTCATGCCCAAGATTCGATAAGAAGAACATATGCAGACTCAAACCCAATTTTACACCCTTCCGGACCCTTTTGAATGTCGCGCGGGCGGCACCATCCCGAAAGTCACCCTCGCCTACGAAACCTACGGGGAGCTGAACGCGGACAAAAGCAACGCCATTCTCGTGTTTCACGCCCTCAGCGGCAGCCAGCATGCCGCCGGAACATGCGAAAACGTGCCCGAGGCCCATCCCTATTGGACCGAAGAATGCGTGCCCGGCTGGTGGGACCTGTTCATCGGCCCCAAAAAAGCCATCAACACGGAGAGGTTTTTTGTCATTTGCGTGAATTATCTGGGCGGATGCTATGGGTCCACGGGGCCGTCCTCCCCGCATCCCGAAGACGGAAAGCCCTATGGAAGCCGCTTTCCTTTCATTAAGACCGAAGACATCGTACGCAGCCAGGCCTTGTTGCTCGACCATATGGGCATCCAAAAACTGCATGCGGTCACCGGCCCTTCCGTGGGCGGCATGTTGTGCCTGAGCTTTGCCACTTTGTATCCCGACCGGGTGGACATCGTCCTGCCTTTGGGGACCGGCCCGCAAATCACCCACTTGCAACGACTGCATAATTTCGAGCAAATCACCGCCATCGAAAGCGACCACCACTTCAATCACGGGGACTATTACGACGGCCCGTATCCCGATCAGGGTCTGATGTTGGCCCGCATGATCGCACATAAAACCTATGTATCCCTGGAAACCATGGCCACCCGGGCCCGGGGCGAACTGATCCAGCCCAAAGACCGCTACAGTTTTTATCAGCTCGGCCATCAGATGGAATCCTACATGTTCCATCATGGCAAAAAATTCGTAAAGCGCTTCGATGCCAACACCTACCTGCGCATCATGGCCATGTGGCAGCGCTTCAACCTCAAAAGAGGGGTCAATGCCAAAACCCTGACCGAGGTGTTCGAACGCTGCACCCACCAGCGCTATATGATTTTCAGCATCGATACCGACGTCTGCTTTTATCCGGAGGAACAGGCGGAATTGGAACGCCTTCTCAAAGCCGCCAATGTCCGCAGTCTGCGGGTAACCGTTCATAGCGAAAAAGGCCACGACAGCTTCCTGCTGGAGCCCGATTTGTTCACCCCGCATATCCGTCATACCCTCGAATACGACTGGTAATGAAAAAGATGATTTTTTCCCTTGAAACCTCCGGGATTTCACGTATCTAGTCCCGCATCGCAACACTCCAGCGTGGCTCAATGGTAGAGCGGGTGACTGTTAATCACTAGGTTGTAGGTTCGAGTCCTACCGCTGGAGCCATCTTCAAAACCGTCTTGGTCTTCCAAGACGGTTTTTTTTGGCCGGAATTTCAACCCGGGAAGGCGTCGGGCTACGGACGTTTTTGGAATTTTCGTTGATTTTACCGGAAAATGCCGCAATTTGAGCACTCATCTCACAATCGCACCCTCCCCCCCCATGTTTACGTATCAATTCGGAATTCGAATCTTCCCCTTCTTGATTTTGGCCGCGTCTTTGTCGGTCCGGGCCCAATATGGGGAACGCATCCGTGTACATGTATTTGCGCGATGAGGGCATCGCGTCCATGATGCGGGATTATGTGCGGCCCTTCGTCGAACGCTACGGGAATACCCCCTGGCTTTTTGCCATCGAACCCGGCAACGAACTCGAATGGGCCGGAGTCCCCGGGGAAAATGACGCCGGAATCCCCAAGGATCGCATTATCCGCTATGTGGCCGAAGTGGCGCGCACCGTAAGACGCAACTCCAAGGTGCTCGTCACCCAAGGCGCCGCCTCGATTCGCTGGATCAGTGAAATCAGTGTCTTCAGTGGTTCCTTTCTGCGAGGGACGAACCTCGGATATTCCTGGAGAAAATATTCCGTGGCCTCAGGCTCTACTCATAGATTGTGCCAATTTTATACTCGACTTTCCATAGTAGGTCGCTATAGTAGTCGCGTAACATTTTAGACCAAAGCCAACCCAACCCATATTGGAGATGAAAGATATGTCAATGGAAGAACAAACCCTCGAAAACATGAACAAGTGTCCGGTCATGCATGGAGGAAACACCGGTTTACATGGACACGCGAACCGGGACTGGTGGCCGAATCAACTGAACTTGGATATTCTCCATCAGCATTCGCCCCTGTCGAGTCCGTTGGAAGAAGATTTTGATTACGCGGCGGCATTCGCATCTCTGGACTTGGAAGCATTGAGGCAGGATTTGTTCGAGCTGATGACCACATCGCAAGACTGGTGGCCCGCCGATTATGGACATTATGGTCCCCTCTTTATCCGCATGGCCTGGCACAGCGCCGGCACCTACCGCACCGGAGACGGTCGCGGCGGCGCTTCTTCGGGCTCACAGCGTTTCGCGCCCTTGAACAGTTGGCCCGACAACGCCAACCTCGACAAAGCCCGTCGCCTGCTCTGGCCGATCAAACAGAAATACGGCAACAAAATTTCTTGGGCGGACTTGATGGTTTTTGCCGGGAACTGTGCCATTGAGTCCATGGGTCTGAAGCCATTTGGCTTCGCGGGGGGGCGCGAGGATATTTTTGAACCCGAGGAGGATATTTATTGGGGGTCCGAGAGCGAATGGCTCGGCGACAAACGCTACAGCGGAGACCGCGAACTTGAAAATCCGCTGGCCGCCGTGCAGATGGGCCTCATCTATGTCAACCCGGAAGGCCCGAACGGCGAACCGGATCCCGTCGCTTCCGGAAGGGACATTCGCGAAACTTTCGCCCGCATGGCCATGAACGACGAGGAAACCGTGGCCCTGGTGGCCGGCGGACACACCTTCGGGAAATGCCATGGCGCCGGGGACGCCGCCATGGTCGGCGCCGAACCCGAAGCCGCCGACATTACCGAACAAGGCCTGGGCTGGAAAAACAGCTTCGGCAGCGGCAAAGGCGTCCATACCATCACCAGCGGCATTGAGGGCGCGTGGAGCCCCAACCCGGTGAAGTGGGACAATGGCTACTTCGACATGCTGTTCGGGCATGAATGGGAAAAAGCCAAAAGTCCGGCCGGTGCCTGGCAGTGGCACCCCAAGGAAAGCTCCGCCCAAACCCTCGTTCCCGACGCTCACGACCCCGCCCGCCAACATCCGCCCATGATGACCACGGCGGACATGGCCATGCGCATGGACCCGATCTACGAACCCATCTCGCGCAAGTTTCATGAAAACCCCGCGGCTTTCGCCGATGCCTTCGCACGCGCCTGGTACAAATTGACGCATCGCGACATGGGGCCCCTCTCCCGTTATTTGGGCCCCCTGGTCCCCCAAGAGGAACTGCTGTGGCAAGATCCGATTCCCGCCGTGGACCATGAGCTGATTGACGAACAGGACATTGCCGTCCTGAAAGAAAAGATCCTGGCCTCCGGCCTCTCCATTTCCCGGCTCGTATACACGGCCTGGTCCTCCGCCTCCACGTTCCGCGGTTCCGACAAACGAGGCGGTGCCAACGGGGCGAGAATTCGCTTGGCGCCCCAAAAAGACTGGGAGGTCAACGAACCCGCGCAACTTGCCCGCGTTCTGGATACACTGGGTGAGATTCGGGAAAACTTCAACGCCACATCATCCGGCAACAAAAAAATCTCCCTGGCCGATCTGATTGTCCTCGGCGGCTGCGCCGCCGTCGAAAAAGCCGCCAAAAATGCCGGCATTGAACTTGAAGTACCCTTTGTCCCCGGACGAACCGACGCCGTGCAAGAGAAAACCGATGTCGAAGCCTTTGAGGTTTTGGAACCTTATGCCGACGGCTTTCGCAACTATCTCAAAGCCCGTTACACCGTTTCCGCGGAAGAACTGTTGGTCGACAAGGCGCAGTTGCTCACCCTGACCGCACCGGAAATGACCGTACTGGTCGGCGGCATGCGGATGCTGAACGCAAACCACGGGCAGACAAAAACGGGTGTGTTCACCACACGACCGGAAACCCTGTCCAACGACTTTTTCGTCAACCTGCTGGACATGGGCACCGAATGGAAATCCACTTCCGATGCCGAAGATGTTTTCGAAGGACGCGACCGCGCCACCGGGGAAGTGAAATGGACCGCCAGCCGGGTGGATCTCGTCTTCGGTTCCAACTCCCGTCTCCGTGCCATTGCCGAAATTTACGCTTCCGCCGATGCCCGGGAAAAATTCGCGCGGGATTTCGTGGCCGCTTGGAACAAGGTCATGAACGCCGACAGATTCGAACTCAGGAAATAATCCCAATTCCCCCAAGGACTCGGAGGGGAAAAGCCCTCCCCCTGAAGGCGTGAGTGATTTGCCAAGACGGTTTACAAAATAAGACGGCTTACAAAATCATGGAGCGAAAGGAATTGACGGAAACGCTCGGCACCCCATGGGGTTGCCGAGCGTTTTCGACGTTTCCTGGCGCCCCGGAAGATTGGGTGGGTTCAAATTGAAAAACTCGCGGATTCAGTTTTCTTTTTGGTCAACACCTTGGCCTCCACATCGCCAAAAACGATTTCCATGCCCGCCGACAAGGCCAATGGGGCCGTGATTTGCATGTTTTCCACCCAGGTGCCATTTGTGGAGCCCAAATCCTCCAACCACCAAAAACCGTCCTTGCACCGCAAAAATTTCGCATGCCGATTGCTCACGGAGCCTTCGTAGATATGAAGGTCACATTCCTCGGCATAGCCCAATACACATTCAGGCGCCTCCAATAGAAATCTTTCCTCGGTCCCGTTGGGATGAATCACGTCCAAAATCCAATCTTCGAATTCTTGTTGTTTGTTTTTCGTTTTCATGATGGACCTCTGGGATGATGATGGAATCGATGGCTGGGGCGTACCCAAATCCCATGGACGTTTCCATGCGTCCGGTGGCATTTGAGCCCGATGAAGAAAAATCATATTCGCTTTTGCAAAAATGAGCAACGGAAAAATGATACTTAAATTAACTTTTATCATTTTATCAATTTTGCATATTGATCGATCTGATGCATCTGCCGGAACTGAAAGATCAACCGGGTCCTTTCCGATTGGTCATTGGTGACGTGGAAACGTTGTGAAATTACACGACACGTGAATCAAAGCTTGCCCTCTTTTCTTATATGGTTTACAGCAAGGCCATCATGCCCAGGTGGTGGAATGGCAGACACACGGGACTTAAAATCCCGAGCCGAAAGGCGTGCGGGTTCGACTCCCGCCCTGGGTACCATTTCCAAGTCCCCGAACTCGAAGGCTTAAACCAAACGGATTCAGGATACATGCTGTATCACACTCGCGCTCAGAATGAATGCCCACAGAATCTTTTTTTCCATTCTCCCCCCACTGTCCGACATGCGATCCGGCGCAAGCTCGCCCACATGGACCACATGACCCACAGGGCCATGGTCTTTGCCGTGCTTCTTGTCCTGTATCCCGGAGCGGCCATGTACGGCGAATTCGAATTCGGCGAAATCCTCATTCCCGAAACCTTTGCGCATCCGGCGCCCGTTGCCGAAGACCGGCGGATTTTTCAGGGCTGGGCGCAACTGCCCGCTGCGGCGGTCGAATTCGAACTTCCCCGGGGCGATGCCTTGGAGGAAATGGCCCTGCCCGCCGGAAATCTTTTGGTGGTCGCCAATCCCGCCAATTTGCCCCAAGCCTATGCACTCATCGCAAACGCCGTGAAGGAAACCGAATTGGAGGTCAGCCCCCCCCTGATGATCGTCATTCATGCGGACGACAATGTGAGCGTGGGCCTGCGGGTGAAAGGCGATGACATCCCCCCCCTGCCCCTTGGCGCGGACATCAGTCCGCAACCCCCCATGCGCTGGCTCCTCCTTCGAGTCGAACTCGACGAGGACGCTCAAGCCAGACGGGGCGAGGCGGACTTTGTCCGGGCCGCCGCCCGCCTGCGCCGCGAGGCCCGGGAACGCGACCTGCGTCTGCTGACCCGCGAACTCTACCTCTTCCCGGGAGCGGAAAACACCCTTCTTTTCGGCATGAGGCTGGAAAATCCCTGAAAGGCCGTTATCTTCATGGCATGAAAAATAAAATCATCGCCTTGCTTTTTCTCTTCTTTATCGGAAATTGGGGAATGAGTGACTCCCCAAAACAACCCGAATTACAGGACGCCTCTTTCGGCGGCGGCTGTTTCTGGTGCGTCGAAGCGTTTTTCCAACGGCTGAAAGGCGTGGACAAAGTGGTCTCAGGCTATCAGGGCGGCACCGTGGCCCGGCCCACGTACAATGAAGTAACCAGCGGGCGCACCGGACACGCGGAAGTGGTGAAAGTCACCTTCGATCCGGAAATCATCCGTTATGAAGACCTGCTGGAAGTCTTTTTCGCCATCCACGACCCCACCACCCTCAATCGCCAGGGAAATGATGTGGGCACGCAGTATCGATCCGTCATTTTCACCTATACCGACGAACAAAAAGCCGCAGCAAAGGCCAAAATCAAACAACTCACGGAAGCAAAGGCCTTTGACGATCCCATCGTGACACAGGTTGAATCCGCCCCCACCTTCTACGAGGCTGAAAACTATCATCAGAACTATTTCCGGCGAAACCCCAATGCCCCCTACTGTCGCTTGGTGATCGCCCCGAAAAAAGAACGCATCCAAATTCGTCCGGAATTGCTGAAGTAACGGCGGCATTCAAAGGAATCCAAATAGGTAGAGGTGGGACGGCGCCCCCTTGCTCCGGTTTGCGTCCGAGATCCGGCGTCCGTAGATCTCCGATTTGCGGCCTTCCGCGTCCAGAACGGGGACCACCACGCAGCCGGTGAAGTGTTCGTGGCCGGATTCCCGGTACACGCCGAGGGCCTGCAGATGCTCCCGGATCTCTTTTCCCTCCCGCCGGTTCTTTTCCG
>PXAS01000319.1 GCA_003565815.1 PVC group bacterium | reverse complement strand
TCCAATTCAGCTTGCCGGGACTCCAATTTTTGCAGGTTTTCTTGGGCCGCGATTTTGGCATCCGCTTTTTTTTCAGAAGCTTTGGCTTTCAATTTTTCAATTTCAGCCCGTTGTTGCTTTACCTGGGCCGCGATTTTTTCTTTATAAACTTGTTCCTCTGGGTCTTTCATGACTTCACTCTTGGGTTCGGGTTTCATTTTGAGTGCCCCTGAATGCACGCAGACAGTGGGGCAAACGTAAAAAAAAATACGCATGTTTCATGCCAACATGAAGCGAACAGAGGTCGCGGTGTTCCCTCTCCAATACCCATCCGCAGGACGTCGAAGCATCCGCAGACGAAAAATTTCTCTTCGGATGCGGAAGAACCCTGCCGATCAATCTGCGAAGCAAATCGCCATTCTTCTCCTTCAAATTGTGGTTTGGATCTCCGGTCAACCGGCAAAACGCTGATCATGCATCATGCAGGATTCACACAGGTCGAAACGGCAAAATGCATGATTTTCACCGGGCTTCCCTCTCATGCAGCCCCGAAACAAAGCTGGCACACAAATGGCTGTAAATCAAACAGGTCCCGGAGTTGCCCTTGGCAACAACCATGAAAAAACCGGAGTTTTCAAACTCCGGTTTTTTTGAAGCTTCCATTCTGGATATGGAGGGAACGGGTTACGAGTCGATCGTGAAACCGACTTTCACCCCCACTTGCCAATGGTCAATTTCACCGTTCACCAGGTGCCCTCGGATTTCCGACACTTCCATCCATCTCAGATTTTCATCAAAGGTCTCTCTCGACTGCGGGACCGCCTGCTCCTCTCGCCTTCGCCTTGCCTCTCAAACCAGCGGAGCGGTTCGGGGGCGGGGAGAAGGCGAGAGGAACGGGGGCTTTGGGGCTACAACCCCAAGCAAAAATTTCATTTTCCATCCCTTCATCCTTGGGTTTTCACAAATCCCCATTAGAAAAGGCATATGCAGGACTCCTCCACGTCAAATTCCGACCCGATCCGCCCCGTCTGCATGGACGGCAATGAAGCGGCGGCGGACGTCGCGTACCGTTTGAACGAACTCTGCGCCATCTATCCCATCACCCCCTCCTCCCCCATGGGCGAGTTGGCCGACGCCCGCGCCCACCGGGGCGAACCCAATCTTTTCGGCTCCGTCCCCAAGGTCGTGGAGATGCAAAGCGAGGCCGGAGCCGCCGGGACCCTGCACGGCGCCCTGCAAACCGGCGCCCTGGCCACCACTTTCACTTCCTCCCAGGGCCTGCTCCTCATGCTGCCCAACTTCTACAAAATCGCGGGCGAACTCAGCCCCTGCGTCGTCCATGTCGCCTCCCGCGCCCTCGCCACCCAGGCCCTCTCCATTTTCGGCGACCACTCGGACGTGATGGCCGCCCGCGGCACCGGCTTTGCCATGCTCTTCGCCGCCAACGTCCAGGAAGCCCACGATTTCGCCCTCATCGCCCAGGCCGCCTCCTTGAAAAGCCGCCTGCCCTTTTTTCACGTGTTCGACGGCTTCCGCACCTCCCACGAACTCCGTCCCGTCCAACGCCTTGCCGATTCCGACCTCGCCGCCCTCGTCGATGAAGACGACATCCGCGCCCACCGCGAACGCGCCCTCAACCCCAACCGCCCCGTCCTCCGAGGCACTTCCCAAAATCCGGACGTGTTTTTCCAGGCGCGCGAAAGCATCAACCGCTTCTACGACGCCCTCCCGGACATCTTCGCCTCCGGCCTCCATCGCTTTGCCGAACAGACCGGACGCCGCTACGCTCCGGTGGAATTTTACGGGCCGCCGGACGCCGAACACATCCTCGTCCTCATGGGGTCCGCCACCGAAACCGCCGTGGAAACCGCCCGGCATCTCCAGGATCAGGGACAAAAAACCGGGGTGATCCAAATTCGCCTCTACCGTCCCTGGCCCGAAAAAGCCTTTCTCGACGCCCTCCCCGCCAGCGCCAAAACCCTTGCCGTCCTCGACCGCACCAAAGAACCGGGCGGATTCGGCGAACCGCTCTTCCTCGACGTGGCCGCCACCCTGCAGGCCAACCGCCCCGGCATTCACCTCAGCGGCGGACGCTACGGACTCGGTTCCAAGGAATTCACCCCCGCCATGGTCCGCGGCATTTTTGATCACCTGCAATCCCCACAACCCCGCCCCCGCTTCACCGTCGGCATTCACGACGACCTCACCCTCCTCAGCCTCCCCGTCCCCGCCGGCTTTCATTTGGAAGATCCCGACGCCACCCGGGCCATTTTCCACGGGCTCGGGGCCGACGGCACCGTCAGCGCCATCCGCAACACCCTCCACATCCTCGCCGAATCCACCGATCTCCACACCCAGGCCTATTTCGTTTTCGACTCCAACAAGGCCGGCTCCCGCACCGTCTCCCACCTCCGCATGGGCCCCGCCCCCATCCGCAAACCCTACCTCATCCAGTCCGCCAACTTCATCGCCTGCCACCAATTCGCATTTTTCAAGACCCTCGACATCCTCGAATCCGCCGCCCCCGGGGTCACCGTCCTCCTCAACGCCCCCCATCCGCCCGAAACCCTCTACGAGCACCTGCCCCGCGAAGTCACCGAAACCCTGCGCCGCCTCCAGGCCAAGGTTTTTGTCATCAACGCCGCCCAAGTCGCCCGCGATTGCGGACTCGGCGGACGCATCAACACGGTCATGCAGGCCTGTTTTTTCGCCATTCAAAAGCCTCTGCCGGAAACGGAAGCCCGGGATGCCATCCGCGCCCACATCCGGCAGAGCTACGGCGCCAAAGGCGAAATGCTCGTCACCCGCAACCTCGTGGCCGTCGACACCGCCCCCAAACACCTGCATGCCGCGCCCCTTCCGCCCGAAACCCCCGCCCTGGCTCCGGCCCGCCCCGCAACCGTCCCCTTGGACGCCTACGCCTTCGTCCGGGAAATCACCGCCAAACTCATCGCCGGAAAGGGCGACGAGCTCCCCGTCAGCGCCCTCCCCCCCGACGGCACCTGGCCCACAGGCACCGCCGCGTACAACCGGCGCGACCTCTCTCCCGTCGTCCCCCAATGGGACGCCGATCTCTGCATCCAGTGCGGACACTGCGTGCTCGTCTGCCCCCACGGCGTTATTCAAGCCAAACAAAGCAATGCCGCGAACCTGACCCAAGCCCCGCCCGGATTTCCCTCCGCTCCCCTGCGCGGACATTCCGGCGAACCGCCCCTGCACTACCTTCTGCAAATCTCCCTGCCCGACTGCACCGGCTGCGGACTCTGCGTGGAGATCTGCCCCGCCAAAAGCAAAACCAACCCCAAACACAAATCCCTCGACCTCGTCGAAAAAGCGCCCATCTTCGAAAAAGGCGCCGCCGACATGGCCTTTTTCAAACGGGTCCCCGACGACCGCGTGGAAATCAACAACGCCACCGTCCGCGGCGTACAATTCCTGCCCGCGACCTTCGAATTTCCCGGCGCCTGCGCCGGTTGCGGGGAAACCCCCTACCTCAAACTCGTCAGCCAACTCTTTGGCGACCGCATGCTGGTTGCCAACGCCACCGGATGCTCCTCCATCTATGGCGGCAACCTCCCCGTCACCCCCTGGACCACCGACAACCAGGGACGCGGCCCCGCCTGGTCCAACTCCCTCTTCGAGGACAACGCCGAATTCGGGCTCGGCTTCCGTCTCGGGGTCAATTCACTGACGGATCGGGCGCGACAACTTTTACAGGATCTCGCCCCCGACCTGTCCCATCCCGAGTGCATTCCCCTGCTCCTCGGCACCCCGCCGGAAACGCCCCGCGAATTCAGCGAACGCCGTGCCGCCCTCGCGCAATTGCAGGACCTGCTCTCCAGCCGTCCCACCACCCCCGCCCTCCGCGAACTGCAAACCCTCGCCGACCACCTGATTCCCCGCTCCGTCTGGATCGTCGGCGGAGACGGCTGGGCCTACGACATCGGGTTCGGCGGACTCGAACACGTCCTCTGCGGCGGCGAAAACGTCAACATCCTCGTTCTCGACACCGAAGTCTATTCCAACACCGGCGGACAGGCCTCCAAAGCCACGCCCCTCGGCGCCGCCGCCAAATTCGCCGCCGGCGGCAAGCCCACCGCCAAAAACGACCTCGCCCTCTCCACCATCCTCAAAGGCAACGTCTACGTCGCCGCCATCGCCCTCGGCGCCAAACTCCCCCAGGCCCTGCGCGCCATCCGCGAAGCCGAAGCCTATCCCGGCCCCTCCCTCCTCCACGCCTACAGTCCCTGCATCGCCCACGGTTATTCCATGCGGCATTCCCTCGACCAGATGGACAAAGCCGTCAAAACCGGCTATTGGCCCCTGTTCCGCTTCGATCCCCGCCTGCGCGGCAGCGACAAACCCGCCCTACAACTCGACAGCCCCGCCCCCACCCTGCCCCTCAAGGACTTCACCCGCGAAGAATTGCGTTTCCGACTCTCGGAACACGCCGCCCCCACCCTTTCCGACGCTCGGAACGCCCGCGCCCAGGCAGAAATCCACGCCCGCCACGCCCGCCTCCAAGCCCTGGCCGCAACCCTCTGACCCACGCCAACGCCCAACATAACCCCCGACTGAAAACAGTGAAAACAATCGACAAAGCTTCAGGGCAAAAGGGGCAAAGGCAAGAAAAACCGAACGTCGAACATCGAACGTCCAACTTCGAACATCGAACGAAGCAGAGCAAAAGGGAAAAGGACCGGGGCGAAGGGGGAAAGGAGCGCCGATCTCCGCATCGGCAGGGGCGAAGGGGGTCTTCCCTTCGATGTTCAACGTTCAACGTTCGAAGTTCAAAGTTCATCATTTTCCGAAAGCTTCCCCAAAGTTCAATCACCCAACAACCAACACCCAACAACCAACAACCAACAACCAACAACCCGCAACCCAACAACCCGCAACCCAACAACCCGCAACCCAACAACCAGCAACCTACCAACCCGCAACCCCCCAACACAACCCCATGAACCTCGACACCTCCTATCTCGGTTTCACCCTCTCCTCGCCCTTTGTCGCCTCCGCCTCCCCCATGACCGGGAAACTCGACAAACTCCGCGCCCTCGAAGACGCCGGCGCCGCCGCCGTCGTCCTTCCCTCCGTTTTCGAGGAACAACTCCGCCAGGAACAGGAGACCATGGACCGCCTCCTCGCCGAAAGCGCCGACAGCCTCCCCGAAGCCCAATCCTTCTTTCCCGACCCCGCTCTCAACGCACGCAACAGCGAGCGCAGCCTCGAACTGGTGCGCCAAGCCCGCGAAGCCCTCGACATCCCCGTCATCGCCAGCCTCAACGGCATTTCCCCCCAGGGGTGGACCCAATTCGCCCGTGACCTCGCCCGCGCCGGCGCCCAGGCCATCGAACTCAACCTCTACCACGTCGGTTGCGACCCCGAAATCAGCGCCGCCGAACTCGAAACCCAACATGTGCAAGTCGTCCGGGCCGTGCGGGAAGCGGTCGATCTGCCCCTCGCCGTCAAACTCAGCCCCTGGTTCAGTTCCCTCGCCCACTTCGCCAAACAACTTCAAGAGGCCGGAGCCGACGCCCTCGTCCTCTTCAACCGCTTTTATCAGCCCGACCTCGACCCCGAAACCCTCACCGCCGCCACCACCCTCCGACTCAGCGAGTCCAGCGATCTCCTTCTCCCCCTATCCTGGACCGCCATCCTCCGTCCGCAACTGCACTTGCACCTCGCCCTCACCGGCGGCGTACACACCCCCGAAGACGCCGTCAAAGCCCTCATGGCCGGCGCCGACGTCGTCATGACCACCGCCGCCCTCCTCCAAAACGGCCCCACACACCTGCGAACCCTCCGCGACGGCCTCATCGAATGGATGCAAACCCACGACTATGCCTCCCTGGACCAATTGCGCGCCAGCATGAGCCGCGAAAAACTCCCCGACCCCGCCCTCTTCGAACGCCTCAACTACATGAAACTCCTCAAAACCGCCGAATGGTGAGGAAGGGCCTTCGGCCCTGGAGATGGGGAGTGGCTAACCATGGACACTGACGGAGTTCGGAGTTCCTCGTTTACGAGGTTTCAGCGATGGGCCTTCAGGCCCGGAGCAGATTTCATTCCTCCATGAAATCCTCCATGAAATCCCCGAAGGAATCGTCCGCAACCATCGCGTAAAACCCGGATGGTCCCAAACGGTTCGTGAGAATTTTCACGATGCGATCCGAATCATCGTGAGGTCCGGAAATGTAGTAAGGTTTCCCGTCTTTGCCGAAGGTATAATGCGCGGTCGCGTCCTTGACCTGAATGCCTCCGAACACCCGCGCCCCTTTTTTGTAATCGGCGCAGGGCGAAAACCCGATGGATTTGGCATAGGCCACCACCTCTTCGACCAATTTTCGTCCGTTGGCCCCGGGCTCCGGCTGGGGAACATCCCCTCTGAAAAATCGATCAAGTTTGTCCCGTTGATCCGCCGGAGAGTCAAAGCGCGTGTAAAAAGCACTTTTCACCCCCAAACACCAGACATCCACCAGAAACACGCCCGCCTCGGCCGATCCGTCACTCTTATAGCGACAAACCACGACTTGACCCATGCCTTTTTCGTCAAAAATTCCATGTTCGATGAACGCTTCGGGTGCTTTTTTCATAAGAAATATGATTTTACAGGTTAAAGGTTGCTTCAGTGAATGACCTGGTTTCCTTGACAGGAAAATGGAGATTCCATATGTCCGCCACCGGGCCGCAAATCAAGTGGAAAAATTCAATTACTTTTCGTTGATCCACGCCGGGATGCCGATCGATCGGATTCCAACCGGAATGAACTTGACGCATAGCGTTCGGATTGTGAGGATGTTACGATGAAAGCGAATCGAAGGGTCCTCCTAATTTCAATTTTCGCACGTTGCATCACAACGCTTGCCATCCAAGCAGGAGCCGAAGGAAGCGAGATTCATAACCCCTGGCTGCCGGCATCTCCCGCTGGGGATGCCTATCTGGAAAATTGGCCGGATCTGGTGATCCGGCTTCAGGATATGGTGTTTCAATCCTCTTTCCGCATGCCTTTGGCAAATGGTGGCATCGGCTCTCCGGACAACCCCTACGTTTGCCAATTTTTCGATGGCGGGGAGCGGGTACTGGTGGCCTGGGGAAATGAAGCGGAACCATTGTTATTGCAAACGACGCGATATGGCGCGGATCAAAAGCCACCGTCTTTGCGGGTCATACAACCGGACGGGACTTCCACGGAAATTTCGTTTTCTTTAAAACCGCTCTCGGAGGGCGATCCAAAACCGCGCCACCGTATATGGTTTGCCAAGGTTCCCCTTCGTGGGGAACCGTGTGTCATTCGCAACATACCGAGATCCATCCGGAATGTCCCGAACTCCCTGCTTCATAACCGGACATTCATGATCTTTATCAATAAAACGGTTCCGCTGAATTCAAAACTGAGAACCGATCCTTTCTACATGACAGTTTGGGAATCTTGGGAAGAGTACCGCAAGTATGAAACCCTTTTGCGTGAAGACATCCTGGCCGGAAACGTTTCCCCGGAACATGCATTTTTTCTGCTCACAGGTTTCGATCAGTCCCGGGTTCTGATTGGCCAGGAAACCTGCATGTGGCGTACCGGTATTTTCGCTTCACTTTGGTTGCACACATACGGCGGGCTAAACCTGACAAACCCGCGTGAGGATGTGGTGGTGTATCTCGATGGGGAAGAGGTTGTAGAGGATTCGGATTTTTTTGGAGACGAGCCCTCCTTCGAAAATCAAAACGGGGAATTGGTGACCCGCAAGGTCTACGGAACACCGCCGCCACTCACTACGGCTCACATCCGTGATGTCATGCAAGAGGCGGAGAAGGTGTTGAAGCAGAACACGGCCACCACACCACAGGCAAATTACCTTTTTGACCGTGCAAGCCGACATTTGAAATATGCTGAAAGAGAAATCGACCGGGATCACCTCATGTCCGCTTTCAGTTTTGCCGTGGATGCGTTGGTTACCACCCGGTCGGCGATCATTTATGAAAAGGCGTTTCCAGAGAATGGGTCATCTGGAAAAGGCCTTCAAGGTGGCGAAAGTCTCGGAACCGATTGACCTTGATGCGTATCTTCAGGAATGAAGCGTGTACTGTATACGAATGGGAATGGTATACACATCGTCGGGCTTCTCCAATGACCAAGTCGAGACGATGGGATCAACCTATGAACACATACACCCCCGGACGAAGCTGCAAAAGGTGCTGACCGCGCAAGCGCATGGGTTCTTCTCCCTCCCGCTGAAGGATCAGTCCGAGTGAACGAAAGCCACCTCCCCAATTGAATTCAACCCGATTTCGCGGACCCTCCGGACTCGGGAAAACACTGATGTTGGAGTTCATCCACATCCACGGTCCGAACCACTTTTGTCGCCATGCCCCTCAGACTTAGATCTGCCATATTGGGGGCAAGGTGCCCCATCAAAAACAAGGCGGGGACGAAAAGAAAATGGGAATATTGTTTGTGGTCTGAAAAATATTTGAAACAGATGCGAACCGAGATGATCACCGCACAGGGAACATAGGCGATCGAGCCCAGAACCGCGGCAAACAGGAAGAAAAACATGGGGCCGGGAAAGACACTCAAAGTATAGCCATCCAGAAAGGCCAAGCACAACGCCCCAACATGCGCCAGAACAGCGAGAGAAAAAATACGCAGATTTACGCTGAGGTTTTTGAACATGATCATACGCGTTCCCGGGGAAACGTTAGAAATCCCCCACCGGGGGTCGTAGTTGAAAATTGCTCCATCGCGCGCCGAAATTCAAGGGAATTTCGTAATCGTAATCTAGTACGCTGTCAACCAGAAATCTTCGGATAGGACCGTGAGATTCCGAGTGGATTTGTGCCCCGAAAAAGATAAGGCGATGCATCGCATCGTTGTGCTTTTTCGGGGTGCAAAGCCGCCGGAAGATCATGGCCCGCAGGGGTGGAGTCCATGAAAAATCTCAAAGGAAATTCGAAAGGCATGATCGATTTTTCGATTGCTTTGACCTCTTTTGGCACTGGAAATGGGATATGGTGATGAATGATTCTGCCAGACGATTGTATGAAAAGTTTGGCTGAGTGCCAAGGCAACTGGAGATGGTGCTCTTTTCTGTAAGGGAAAAGAAGATTGTGAAGCAGACAGAAGCATTGAAATAGACGTATTGTATTTTTGGTACCGTACTGAAGTTACATAACTTTAATTACGGGAAATCTACTGATGGGATAAACTTTGCATGGCTGACATCTTGTCGGGTTGCCTTGGGAAGGGTAATATCTTCAATATTTAATGGACTTTCCCCATATTCCCTTTTTACCGGATTCGCGTAAAATACACATCGCCGGAAATTGTCCACATAACTTTTTAATATTTATATTTTCATATTATAGTTGCCATCACTAGAACTTTTGTTTAAGTAAATAATTACTACGAGGCTTTAGACGCCTATTGCCCGAGAAATTCATTCATGCTCCCACTCTCATCATCCCTTAAAGGCGTCCGCCTCGCGAAACTCGCGATTCTGGCTGCGATCTCCCTTCTTGCCACATTTCTGCACGCCTTTCCTCCGGCTCCGTATCATACCCTGTATGGCATGGTGCGCGATGAAAATGGCCAGGCCTTGCGCGCCGATGGCGGAGAAGTCGTCTTTTA